>CACYBG010000173.1 GCA_902772605.1 uncultured Spirochaetaceae bacterium | reverse complement strand
TATATATGCAGAACGGATTCTGATTATAAAATGTCGAGTCCAACAAAATATACTATTTACCTAGTAGATTGGTAGACAATTTTATTACAAACTGCTATGATGTAATCGCTATGAAAGTTTCAACAAGAGGACGATACGCTCTCAGATTCATGATTGATTTGGCGCAGCAGGACCGTTCGGAATATACCGCACTGAAGGATATCTCCCGGCGTCAGAACATCAGCATAAAGTATCTGGAGCAGATAACGGCACTCATGAGCAAATTCGGACTGCTTTTGAGTTCTAGAGGACCACAGGGAGGATACAGACTCGCAAAGGAACCGTACGAATATACGGTCGGTGAAATCCTGCGCATAACCGAAGGGGACTTTGCATCGGTTGCATGCCTTACATCTTCAGAGGAATCCACCGGAGATGATTTGGCAACGCTTAAACTGTGGAAGGATTTGTCGCAGCTGATAAACGATTATCTGAACGGACGAACCCTGCAAAACCTGATTGATCAGGCACATGAATATGAAGGCCCCGAATATTACATCTGACGCAGATTGATTTCAACTCTGTTTCAAGTCTTCGTATCCGGTACTGTAATCCACAAAACCGGGGATGTTTTTCGCAAGCTCCTGCATCCGTCTGTCGGTATCATTGATGGTATCGGCGATTGAGCGGAGTTCGGAGTTTATGTCGTCGGGCATTTTATAATCCTTCTTGTAATGCAGCTGATGTTCAAGTGCGGCCCAGAAATCCATGGCTATGGTCCGAATCTGGATTTCGACCGGAATTTCACGTCGACAGTCGCTGAAATATACGCCCACCTTGACGATTACATGCAGACTCCTGTACCCGCTTTTCTTCGGCTTCTTGATGTAGTCCTTCATTTCTACGAGTTCTACATCATCCTGCTGAAGGAGCATCTGCGTTACATGATAAACGTCGCTGATGAACGGGCATGTCACCCTGATTCCGGCAATGTCGTAAAGCTTGGTCACCATATTGTCCATCGTGACGGCAAAACCCTTGCGCTGGAGTTTTTCCGCTATGCTCAAGGGGTCCTTTATCCTGCTGGAAATGGTTTCAATCGGATTTCGCTTATGCTTGCTGGCAAATTCATCCTCAAGGATTTCGAATTTGGTGGTAACCTGCTTTATCGCACTTTCATACATCATAAGGAGATTCTGAAATTCCAATGCCGTACTCATTATGTCGGACGGCGAAGAAAGTATGTTTTTGTTATCGGCGACCGTGCGCCTTATAATCAATTCGTTGTTCATGAATTCAAATATAGGAAATTTGAAGCCCGCAATCAAATTTTTATTGCCTTGGGTGCATACCAGGTCGAATGTCGAGTTTTGAAAATTGAAGTTTATATAAAAAAACGGTCTCCCATCGTGAACCTGCCCCAAATATCGCAGTGTCACGTGTGTCAGAACCACGATTCCGACCGTTTTTGCCATAATTGACAAACTCAAAACTCGACATTTAATCTACCATAAATATCGACAAACTGATATAGAGAACCGATTATTAATACGAGAAGCATTAATAAGCGATTTCTTGCAATTTATCGCATTTCTTTATACTGTATGGTACGAACCAAAAAAGAGAGGGAATCATGATGGGTATAAGCGTAAAGACTGACCGCGAAACAAGGATGCAGTTCACGGAGTTTTGCAATTCGGTGGGACTGAGCGTTTCGTCCGCAATCAACCTTTTCATGAAAACGGTAATCAGAGAAAAAAGAATTCCCTTTGAAATCCACATTCAGGAAAAGGAAGATTCCGAATACGACGAAATCCTCCGTGAATTCGAATCCAATCCAAAATCCACGGGTTTCGGCTCAACTGAAGAACTTTTCGATGATGATTTTAAACTTTAACTTTAGAACGATTTAAGCTGATTTTAAAATATGCTGATTAATCCGCTTCAAATTCTTAGAACGAAACCTTTTCGTACGGACTGATTGCCTTGTCGTTCTTGTAAATCGTGAAGTGCAGATGAGGTCCGGTGCTCTGTCCAGTGCTTCCGACCTTTCCGATTACGGTACCCTGATCGACATACTGACCGCTCTTTACACCGATTGAACTCATGTGTCCGTAGAGTGACTTGTATCCGGAACTGTGCTTTATGACGACATAGTTTCCATAGACATTTGTATATCCTGCCGTAACGACCGTTCCAGCTGCAGTTGCATAAATCGGTGTTCCGGTTGGACATGCCAAATCAAGGCCGTTGTGGTATGAACGCTTGCTTGCATTAAACGGATTTGCACGCCATCCGAACGGTGAAGAAATGTAATATGTGTTGCGCAGAGGCTTCTTAAAGCTTGTACCGCTGATTGCTGCCCTTTCATCATTGCTGAGCTTGTCGCCGACGAGGAAGAGGGTTTGTCCGACTGAAAGCGCTTCGTTTGCCTTTACGCCGTTAACCTCTTCAAGAAGTTCCAGATCCAGACTGACCTTCTTAAGCTTATTTTCAGACTTTACGATTGATTCAAGGGTTTCACCGTCCCTGCTGACTTCATAGATGATTCCTGAAAGTGCAGGTACCTTGAGGTATGCTCCCGTAGCCATTCTGGTCGCATTTGTAACGCCGTTTACACTGAGAATGGTGTCGGTAGAAATTCCGAAATGTTCTGCAACGCTTGATGCAGTTTCACCGTTTTTAAGCCTATATACAGTATAATGAAGGGGATTTTCTTCGTTCTCATCGTAATCGTCTTCATCATAAGCTGACGCAACGAGCGGAACAGTCTTTATCTCCATGTTTTCAAGGGAAAGCGATTCTTCCTGTGCGAAGGGATTTTCAAGTCCAGCATCGGCATCGGTAGCTTCAACCTGAGAAATCGCTTCATCAACATCAACATCAACATCAACAGGAGAAATTGATTCATCGGAAGAAGAAACAGCTTCTTCTTCTACTTTTCTGAGCTGACCAGGCTTAATATAGTTAGGTTTAGGACTATATCCACTTGCTTTTTCAGGATCAGGATTAAATTCACCTGGTTTAGCATCGATTTCAGGCCGATATTCGGCAGCACCACCCTGACCGATGTAATTGTTGCGGTGAACGACTCCGGCTGTAATGCCAAGGACCAAACCAGCTGAGAAAAGGACTGAAAGGGAACATGTCAGCGCATATTTAAGGTGCGTCCTTGACTTGAGTCGCCTGCTATAACAAATTTCCTTAGAAAAAGCATATTTCTTCATAACTGAACCTATCCACTGTTTCGATGAAGCCTGTTCCCTTGAACCCCCACCCTCTAGTTTTCACCAGATTGACTTTGTTCAACGTTCCTTGGCTTTCTTTTTAGTCCTATAAGATAAGTCTCAAAAGACTCGGTCCTACAGGCTTCCGGCTTGAACCCCTTCGCTGTAATAAAAATCTCTCTCATTTTTTGAAGCTCTTTTTGTTGGTCACCATTTTGAAAAATCTTTACGCAGAAATTCCCATTAGGCTTAAGCATCTCGGATGCATACCAAATGGCCATTTCCACCAAAGCACGGGATCGGGCCGTATCAATGGTCCGATTTCCGGTTGTCAATGGAGCAGCATCGCACACAACCAAATCATAAGGCCCCATCTCTTTAATCTGGCAACGAATCTCCTCACTGAGAAGATCTCCCTGTAAAAAAAAGAGATTGTCTCCTTTCACAGCTTTTGAAAGGGGGTTCAAATCCACTGATACCACTTTACCAGAATTATTTAAATTACGCAACAGCCAAACGGTCCAACTTCCGGGGGAAGACCCCAAATCGAGCACCGTATAACCATTTTTTATCATCCCGAACTTCCGGTCGATTTCCTGGAGCTTATAGACGCTTCTGGCAGGATAACCTTCCTTAAAAGCTTTCTGAGACCAATAATCCGGTTTGCTGTAGCTATTTGACTTTGCTGGCATATCAGATTAATCGGCAAAATTCCATGAAAACTTTAATGTTTGCGCCGGAAATGCCGAAACAGCCGAAAATGCAGAGTCCAGTTCAAAAAAAATCGGTCGATGCAGGGACCGACATCAAGACGCTATCTTCATGTGCAGACGCTTGATGAAATAGTCCAGATTGTAGGCGAAAAAGGCAAAGGAATATGTCACCAGTGCCATTGCAGCCGATACGTAGAACACGAATACAAGCGGTTTAGACTTGAGTGACAGGGTTCCGAAAATCAGTATGGCCAAAACCAGGAAGATTCCGAAGAAAATCCATGTACCGAGCGAAACCTTGTGCTTTTTGGGCTTGCGTCCGGTATCTATCTGACTGACAATTTTTCTGACCATTGCCAAATCTGCGTCGGCAGGAAGTTTCAGCGGTTCCGAAGCCACTTTTTCTGCATGGACCAGGTGTTCAATTTCTTTCCTGCAGGAAGGACAGTTCAACACATGTGATGAAAGCCTGTACGGGAGCCGTTCTCCCCTGTCCAACGACAGATACATGTTCATGTAATATTCGCAATCATGTTTCATAAGTCCTCCTGATAAAATCTGTGGTGATGCATCCACATTTAACCAACCTTAATGTGCAAATCAAAAATCTTCTATATATATGTGCATATAGGACCTTCCCAAAACAGATGTTTTCAGCGTTTTCCTATCATGCAAAGTTTCCTAAGAGTAAAAATCCTTCAGCTTGTCCCGAAGAATCTTTTTCGCCCTGAATATGTGTGATTTAATCGTGTTTACGGGAAACATCGTGATTACGCTGATTTCCTCATAACTCAGGTCATGGAAAAAATAAAGTTCCAGGCAGATGGAATATTTTTCCGGCAAATCCTTCACGGCCTCATTGACCGCATCAGCCGTAAGGTTCCTTATCTGCTGGTCTTCCGGGCTGTTCATTCTGGACGGAACTTCCAAGCCCTCGGGAAATTCGCCCACGTTCCTTACCCTTTTCTTTGAATTCAATGCCGTCGTAAAGGCTATCCTTGTAATCCAGGTGGCAAAAGAACTTTCTCCCCTGAACGACGACAGGTTCTTATATACCTTAAGAAACACTTCCTGCACGAAATCCTCCGAATCCTCGGAATTCCGGAAGAATTGAAACCCCAGAGCCTGAATCCTTTTGCAATAAAAGGTCATCAGGATGCCGAACGACTCTGAGTCGCCCTCTAGCACCCTTTTTATCAGGTTTTTATCCCTCTGGAGAATTATTTTGTTTTCTTCCTTTTTCGTGGCATCGATTTTCATATTCTGATTTTTAGGAAGCGTCGCGACTTTTAAGGCAAGCAGAATATTACGGCGGATAAAAATCCTTAAAATCACTTTAAATCATATTTTAAAAAACATGAAACCCTCAATCAATCTGCCCTACCGCAGGTTCTGCACGAATCATGTGAATCAGCAGTAAAGGACAAAAAGCTGCAACCTAATTTTTATCCTCCGACCCCTTCTTTTCCTTGAAATCAGGATTTACCTTGTAGAATATGAGGAGAGAAAGTCCGGTTGCAAAAGGGATGAGACCGCCGAGTGCCGCCCAGGAAATGCCGTGAATCAGGATGAACATCAGGGACAGCACAAACCCGACCATGGTCAAAAACAGCCCGGTGAGCAGCGAAAACACCCTCAGGTTGAAATTCATCGGTTTGTAGGAATTGTTGAGGATCCGAAGTTTTACTTCCCTGTGCCTCCATAAAAGTGCGAAAAAGATGACTACCGCCCCACAAGCGATACCGACGATGGGTATCAGTGAGACAAGAATCTGTGCCGCCGGCGAAATAGTCTGTTCCAATTTTATCTCCTGAAGGAAATTTCTCCGCCCTTAAAACACGGGGTTTTGCGACTGCCACATGTTTTAAAGGCTTTCTCAAGAGTTTGACACAATCTTTTCGCTTAGGTTGCAGAAATACCGGTTTTAGCTCAGAAATTTAACTCGAAGAACATATACTCGTCAAAATACAGGGCATTGATTTCACCCATTACGAGTTGAGAATTGATTGAATCCCTGATTTCTTCCTTGACCTTTTTTTCACCGGTCGAAAGCACGGTTTTCTTTGACCTTGATGAAAAATAAGTCGAAATCAACGACTTTATGAGCCTGTCCTTCTGGAATATCTCCTCATCAAGCTGAACGTCATCTTCCGGATAGGAAAACCAGGGACTTACGACCAGCATGGCACCCTTTTCGTTTTCGGAATCAGGCTGCATGGAAATCCTTATCTGTCCCAGGGCTGAAGTTTTCAGTCTTGAAGAGCTACGCTGCGAACGGTTGACGACCTTTTCCGGACTTGGATCGACACGCCGGTATTCATGGCCGATATTCCCCTTTTTCGTTGCAAAGGCGATTATGGTGCCCAGAACAAAAGTCACGACGACCAGAATCATTATTATGAAAAGAACCTTCGGTAAAATCGACTGTCCCCCGTCATACCTGTCGTCCCTGTAACGGTCGTACCTGAATGAAGGGTCGTAGTTTCCATTATCGTACATTTTATCCTCCCAAAATATAGGACATCCCTAAAAGCCGCACGACTTTTAGCGAGCCATGCAAATCAACATGTTAAATTTCGTAGGGTCTGAGAAGGGACAGTGTTTTTGTCGAACAGTTTCCCCTCTCATCGACATGACCAGGAATCCGCGCAACAAGATGCACTCCGTCCTCAAGCCACTCCTCGCTTTCTATGGTTCCGTTTTTCCTGACAGCCTCGACCAGATCCGACCTGTCCATGGGCACGACATAGTTTGCAAGGGTTCCCAGAAGGTTTTCCGTCATGGCTGAAACAAGGTCCTCAAATCCTTCTCCGGTAGCGGCGGAAATCTTTATGGCTCCCGGGAAAGAAGTTTCAAGTCTGGACATGAGCAAATCGTCTCCCTTAATCCTGTCCATCTTGTTCAGGACGACCAGACGCGGAATTTTGTCGGCATTTATTTCCTCAAGGACCTTAAGGACCTGGGTATACTGTTTCTCGCAGTTTTCATCGCTTGAATCAACGACGACAAGAAGAAGATCTGCAAGCGCCGCCTCTTCAAGAGTCGAACGGAAAGCATCGATGAGCGTATGAGGCAGATTGGAAATGAATCCTACGGTATCGGTCAAAAGCACCTGGGACGCTTCGGATATTGCAAATTTCCTGGTGGTCGGGTCAAGGGTTGCAAAAAGCTTGTCCTCGACAAATGCATCGGCCCCCGTAAGCGAATTGAGGAGGCTCGATTTTCCGGCGTTGGTATATCCGACCAGTGCACAGGATGCCGTTGCGGTCCTTTCCCTCTGTTTACGCTGGGTCTGACGGTTTACGGCTACCTGAGAAAGTTCCTTCTTTATCTGGATGATTTTGTCTTCTATTTGACGGCGATCCAATTCCAGCTGAGTTTCTCCGCTTCCCTTCGCACCATAGTTTCCGCCCCTCTGACGCGCAAGGTCTCCGTACATGTGGCTCAATCGCGGAAGTGAATATGTGAGCTGAGCAAGCTGAACCTGCAATGCCGCTTCCTTTGTCTGAGCCCTCTGTGCAAAAATCCTGATTATGACCTCGTTTCTGTCGAACACGTTGATTCCGCAGAGCTTTTCCCAGTTTCTCTGCTTGGACGGTGAAATCTCCCAGTCGAAGATTATGCAGTCGGCAAAAACTTCCTTCGCCCTGTTTGCGATTTCCTGAGCCTTCCCCGTTCCGATTCCGTAAGTTGGCGTAGGTTCTATCCTTGCAAGCACGATTGAATCGACTGTTTCCATTCCGAGCGTATCAACCAGACCGCGAAGTTCCTTGGGTTCTTCATTATTTCTGTTGGGAGCTCCTACCAAAAGACACCTGGCCTTTTTTTCCTCTTCTTCCTGAACATTAACCATACCAGCATTGTACAGATTAAAGGATTGAATGTCGAGGTTCCAGACCAGAAGCTTCGGC
>CACYBG010000172.1 GCA_902772605.1 uncultured Spirochaetaceae bacterium | reverse complement strand
GAAACAAACCGCCTGAGTCCAGACACATTCAGGCGGTATTTTTTTATGACCCCCTAGACATCTCAAAAAAATCCGTCCCGATTTTCATGATTTCATGTTTTGCCATTCCTTTTTCGTCTCAATTTTGATATAATAGATAATTATGTTTTTAAGTATCGCTTCTTTTTCAAGTGCCATGTTAGGAGGAGTTTCCCAGGGTATACTTTGGGGAATAATGGCTTTAGGTGTTTACATTACATTCAAGATTTTGGATTTCGCCGACATGACCGTTGACGGAAGTTTTGCATTGGGCGGATGTACATGTGCAATCCTCATTTCAAACGGCCTGAATCCAATGCTCTGCCTTTTCATTTCCTTTTTAGTCGGAATGATAGCGGGCCTTTTGACGGGTGTTCTCCACACCAAACTGAAGATTCCGGGAATCCTCGCCGGTATATTGATGATGCTGGCACTTTACTCAATCAACCTTCACATCATGGGCGGACCGAACAGACCGCTCTTAAGGTCGGACGTAACCATAATGAACCAGATAAACGATGCATTCCACCTGAAGGACGTTTTCAAGGACAATGCAACGAGCGTTTCAAGCCTCATCACCGGAATACTGTTCAGCGTGGTCATAATCGGAGCGCTTTACTGGTTCTTCGGAACTGAATTGGGAAGCTCAATCAGGGCGACCGGAGACAACGAAAAGATGGCCCGTGCACAGGGAGTCAACACCGACAGCATGAAGATTCTTGCACTGATGCTCGCAAACGGCTTGGTTTCGCTTTCAGGAGGCCTTGTGTGTCAGCAGCAGAGGTTCGGAGACGTGAGCATGGGTATCGGTGCAATCGTAATCGGTCTTGCATCAATCATCATAGGTGAAGTGATTTTCGGCTACAGATTCAAATTCTGGTACTACCTGATGGGCGTCGTTCTCGGTTCGGTCATCTACAGAATCATAATCGCCATAGTCCTGCAGCTCGGAATGAAATCCCAGGACATGAAGCTGTTCACTGCAATAATAGTTGCACTCGCTCTGTCGGTTCCGGTCTTGAAATCGAAAATATTCAAGAAAAAACAGGTCCCCACGGATGTCGAAATATCCCAGCCCCAGACTGATTAGTCTACGTCGGGCACTCAGCGAACAAAGATTCAGTAAGGATAAGAATTATGTCTGAAATAAACATGCTTGAAGTTAAAAACGTTTCAAAAACATTTAACCCGGGTCAGATAACCGAACGCAAGGCACTCAGAAACGTGAGCCTGTCGCTTAAGGAAGGTGATTTTGTCACGGTAATCGGTGGAAACGGTGCAGGAAAATCCACGCTGCTCAACATGATTGCCGGAGTCTACACATGCGATACGGGAACAATCACCCTGAACGGTACCGACATCACCAAGACTCAGGAACATAAGCGCGCAAAATTCCTTGGACGCGTTTTCCAGGACCCGATGATGGGAACTGCAGCCACCATGCAGATTGAGGAAAACCTTGCAATGGCCAACAGACGCGGCAAAAACAGGGGTCTTGGATGGGGAGTTACGGCAAAGGAGCGCGAATTCTTCAGGGAACATCTGGCAAAGCTTGATTTGGGACTCGAAAACCGCATGCAGACAAAAGTCGGGCTTCTTTCAGGAGGACAGAGACAGGCACTCACACTGCTGATGGCAACCCTTCAGAAACCCCAGCTCCTGCTTCTCGACGAGCACACGGCCGCATTGGACCCAAAGACCGCAAAAAAGGTTTTGGAACTGACCGAATATTTCGTAAAAAGGGACAACCTCACGACATTCATGGTCACCCACAACATGAAGGATGCCATCCACTACGGAAACAGGCTCATAATGATGCTTGACGGCCAGATTGTTTATGAGGCATCCGGAGAAGAAAAGAAGAACCTTCAGGTAAAGGATCTGCTTGAAAAATTCCAGACTGCCGGCGGTGAAGAATCCGTTCCCGACAAGATGATTTTGGGATAAATCGATAATGGGAAGACCGTTTAACAAATAACGCCATCCCGAATCCATACAGCAACCATGGGACCGCTGATTAATGTCGTCTGCATTAACCGTCGGTCCCATAATCATTGTAAAATATCGAAATTTAGTTTATCTTTTATTCATGGCTTACGAAGTTACAGCGACCAGACGAAGGCCGCAGAATTTTAACAATCTTGTGGGGCAGGATTTCGTTGCCGCCACACTCAAAAACACTATTGAAACGGGTAAAATCGCACATGCATACCTCTTTTCTGGTCCCCGCGGTTGTGGAAAAACATCGACGGCCAGAATCCTTGCAAAATCATTGAACTGTGCAAAGGGACCGACTGCAAATCCATGCGGAGAGTGTGAGTTCTGCAGGGAAATTACAGCCGGCTCATCCCTTGACGTAATCGAAATAGACGGTGCATCAAATACAAGCGTAAACGACATAAGACAGATTAAGGACGAAGTCATGTTTCCTCCGAACGCTTGCCGATATAAAATCTACATAATCGATGAAGTCCACATGCTTTCTACATCGGCATTCAACGCACTCCTTAAGACAATCGAAGAGCCGCCGCAGTACGTCATTTTCATATTTGCGACCACGGAACTGCAAAAGGTCCCGGCGACAATCAAAAGCCGATGCCAGCAGTTCAACTTCCGTCTCGTACCGATAGAAAAAGTCAAGGAACAGCTTGCCCAGGCGGCGGCGGAAGTCGGAATCAAGGCGGAAGACGAAGCGCTTTATTGGATTGCACGTGAATCAACAGGATCCATGCGTGACAGCTATACGCTTTTCGACCAGGTTGCAGCATTCAGCGACGGAGAAATCACCTACGATAAAATCCGCGACAAACTCGGTCTGGTCGGAGTGGATCGGCTTAACGAGCTTTTCGGACTTTGCGTTCAGGGAGACACGTCATCGGCACTGCTCCATCTGGATGAATATCTGCAGAACGGAGTTTCAATCGAACAGCTGATAACAAACTGTACCGACTATCTTCGGAGCCTCCTGCTGATAAAAAACGGAATCACAAAGGAAGCCCTTCTTGGACAGGCAGCCGACAGATTCAGCCGTGAAGTCCTTGATGCATGGAACCCCATTCAAATCGAACGGGCCATGGACATTTTCATGCAGCTTTTCAGGGACATCAGGTATTCGCTCAGTCCGAGATATGAATTTGAACTTGCAGTAAGCCGACTCTGCTGGCTGAAAAAATACATTTCACCTGCGGAAGTCAAGGCGGCTGTTGAAGCAGTAAAACCACTTCTGGAAAAATCTGCGGTCGGAAGGTCCGGAATTCAGTCGGAAGCCCAAAAACCGAATGCAAATCCTCCGGTAAAACAGATGCAGGAAACTCAGGCTCCGTCAGGATACGTACCGAAATTTTCCGCACTGGAAGATTCTACCGAAAAAAAAGAAGATTCTGCCCCTTTTCATGATGGCGGAGCTGAACCGCCGGTAAAAAATTCAGCGACACAGTTTTTTTCAGGAATCCAGGTTTCATCTGCTGACGATGATTTCGATGATACTGATGATTTTGACGACGGTTCTGAATACGGTGAATCTGATGCCGATGAATACAGTCCAGCCCCGGAAGATGAAATGCCGCCTGACATGGATGCATTTGTCGCCCAGCTTGAATCGATGCCCAAGGAAAAAATCCAGGCACCGGTAAAGGACGAAAACTCACCCGAACACGCTCCAGTTGAACCGGGACAGGCCGATTTATCAGATGCAGAAAGCGTAAAGGCCGCAATGATAAGGGATTTTTCCGTTGGTGACGGAATGACGGCAGGACTTTTGGAAAAAACTTCCGCCTGGAGGATTGAGGACGGTAAAATCACGTGCAGAATCCCCGGAGGCTTCCAGATGGATCAACTGAAATCCAGAACGGCCAAAATCGAAGAATACCTTGCAAAGCTTTTCGGAAAGACATGCAGCTTCATTATTGAAAGGGAAGAATCGCCGGTCGCCTCATCCACACAGCTGCCATTGGAAGTTGAGCTTTTGAGGGACATCTTCAAGGGTCGCGTAGTCTAAAAAACAGGCTGCGGGACAAACGACAGAACGAAAATCAGCCGAAAAGGACTTTTTGGTGATTGACTTTTATTTTAAGGGGAAATCGTATGAATCCATTTGAAATGATGAAAAACCTTGGAAACATGAAGGAACAGCTTCAGCAGGCGCAATCAAAACTCGTTGACATTACTGCAAGCGGTTCTTCAGGCGGAAACATGGTAAAGGTGACTTTGAACGGACGCTTCGAAATCGAAAACATCGAGTTGGACCCAATCTGCGTAGACAACAGGGACGTTCCCATGCTCCAGGATTTAATCAAGGCCGCACATCATGCCGCACTCGCAAACCTTCAGGAACAGATTAAGCTCGAAATGGGACCGATGTTTGCAAACCTCAACATCCCGGGTATGAGTTGATGAATGCCCTTGACGAAATAACCGACAGTTTTTCCAGACTGCCGGGAATCGGAAAAAAATCGGCGGCAAGGATTGCATCCCATCTTCTGAAATGCGACCCGATATTCATGGAAAGGTTTTCACGACAAATTGCAAGCCTTCAGGACAGGATAAAGCCATGCTCAATATGCGGTGCCTGGACTGAAAACGACCCCTGCCCCATCTGCTCCGACATGAACCGCGACCGTTCGGTAATCTGCGTGGTTGAACAGGCTCAGGATGTTTCCACCATTGAGAATTCCCATGAGTTTTCAGGACTTTTCCACGTGCTTGGCGGAGTGATTTCACCGTTGGACGGAATAGGACCGGACCAGCTCAGGATTGCATCTCTCGTTGACAGGGTAAGGGAAGGAAACGTCAGGGAAGTCATACTTGCCACAAATCCGACGGTTGAAGGCGACACAACGGCCCTTTACATCCAGCATGTACTCAAGGAAACGGGATGCACCGTTACCAGACTTGCCAGCGGACTTCCGGTAGGCGGAGACTTGGAATATGCCGACCGACTGACCCTTGCAAGAAGTTTCAGGGGCCGAACTCAAATTTAAATACAATCGAATCAGAGCGAATCCCTTCCAAGAGGTTCTCCTATCCTAAGTCCCTCGGAAATGTATTCGCGGTGTGCTCCCTCAATCAGGAACTGAACCTTTTCGACGCTCGGAAAAGCTGTGGCCGTGTAGACAACCTGTTCAAGCTCCCACATGACGCCTTCGATTCCATAACTGTTGAATTCAAATTCCTCGCTGAAATTGAGGGTGGCGATTCCGTTTTTTACGCTTGCACTCAAAAGCCTTGTTCCGGCAGAAACCATCGAAAGGCAGCTGTAGTTCTTGGCTTCTGAAGGCGTAGGTCCGTCGATGAGTGCATTGATTGTATCGGTCAAAGGGGTCGCCGTCTTTTTCATGAGGCGGGGAACTTCCTTTATGGTTCTGGTTCCATCGGTATTAAGCTCGATGAAAAAAAGCCTGAGGCTTACGTTTTCGGTCGGACTTTCCGTCGGTGATTTTACGGGATCCGTAGTATTCGGTTCGTAAATCAGATTCGGGTTCACGGAATGAGCAAGTTCCATGGTTGATTCCCGCACTCCAGCCGATTCAACGACCAGATTTCCGTTCTGCTCGCTGTATACGCCGAATGCAAGGTCTTCGGAACTTCCGAAATTTCCGGTTCCGCTTTCAACCTGATACGCTTCGTCAAATTCCGGGTTTGAATCAATCGTAGGAACATTTTCCGTCGTTTCGGTCGGATTCCTTTTCTTTTTTGAAGATTCGCCCGGAAGTTTTTTATAGAGTATCGGGTCTTCGTAATCCCCACCGTTTCCGTCATACGCATTCCTGCCGTTTATGAGCAGAATTTCATCGCTTTCCGGCGCTATGTCGTTTTTTGCAATCTTGGTTTCCGGAGTTTCCATTTCAGAAATGAATGACGGCGTAGTTCCAAAAATCCTGTCAAAAAATCCGGTGCTCTTCAGATTTCCCATTATCCTGTCCCTGTTGACCAGAAAAATAATGAACAGCACGACAGCGGCAACAATCCATATAATCAATCCGAGAGCAGAAAACTTACCATTTTTTCTTGTGTCACGAGACATAACTTTCCTCTTATTTTAGTGGCCGATGAAAAACCGTCGCGCAGATTTTCAAACGCCTCAGAATGTCGCAGTCCAATCGGGACCGAAAATTCCCCTACGTCTATACATCGGATTCCAAACGGAAATGCTGAAACCAAAAGAAGCACATTACAGAATCATTCCGCATGTCCAATGCCATAGAGGTCGAGCCAGAGAATTGCTGAACGGTTGGGTCCTGTTGAAATCCGGAAGCCATGACGTATCGTCACTCAAATCCTGATAGAAAAGATATTCAAAACCGTAGGCGTCTATAAGGTCCTTCAAATCCGCATCCTCTTCCTGATTTACAAGCCGATTCTGGAACGCAAGAAGTGATTTTTCCCTCGCTTTTCCACCGTCCGGGTCACCCTTGAACGGAACCGGCGTATATTGGGACATGAGAGAAAGAATGGACCTTCCGTCTGCATGTTTTTTAAGCCAATCCAGCACAAGTGCGGTATCTTCCATGCGACCGGGAAGAAACAGGTGCCTTATTATCACCCCGCTGAACATCTTTTCCTTTTTTTCACCCTTCCTTTCAACCTCTTTTATATTCATCGGAAAATTCTGGAGCATCCATCTAATGGATTTTTTGGCAACGGAAGGATAATCCTCAGCACCGAAAAGACCTCCGCTCATGTTCGGATTCAATGTCTTCAGGTCAGGAAGCCAGATATCGACCAGGCCCTTCAAAAGTTCAAGCGATTCAACGGATTCATATGCCGACGAATTCCAGGCAACCGGAATGTTCAGCCCCGCAGACTTTGCAGCCGACAGGAATTCAGCGATTTTTGGAATGTGGTGGCTTCCGGTCACAAGGTTGATGTTTTCCGCGCCATTATCCTGAAGTTCAAGGCAGATTCTTACGAATTCATCGCAATCAACGGAACGTCCCATGCCCTGCTGACTTATCTGATAATTCTGGCAGAACGAGCATCTGAGCGTACATCCGGTAAAAAAAATCGTTCCGCTTCCACCGAAAACGGTTATTACGGGTTCCTCGCCGAAATGAAGTCCTGCACTTGCAATCCTGATGGACTCTCTTTCACCGCAGAATCCGGCATGTTCCGTACGGTCGATTCCGCACTTCCTTGGACACTGAGAACAGCTTGAATACAGGTCCAGAGACATCAGACGGCCCTTTTGTCAACGAAAATCATCATCAGGCTGTTCAGAAGGTCAATCGGAAGGTCCTCGGCCTCCATGTTGGTCAGATTGCAAAGCTGCTCCCAATCGTCCTGAGTAAGGCAGTCCGTAAATTCAACCGAACCTTCAAGCAGGGAAAACATGGCCACCAAGCGGTCGGAATTTTCCTTCGTCGGTTCATCGGACGGATTCTGACTTGCACGGATATAGGTTTCATCCCAATAATCGGCGAAGGATGAAGCAAGGGACTCCAATCCGCGAAAATTCCTTACGAAAAGGCTCTTAATCTGCTGGATTGAAGCTGTGTCGCCGGACTGATTTTCCGACCTTGCATGCTTTTTGATTTTTTCCACGTCTGAGCAGAATTTCTGAATGCTATCCATACGGCCCCCGAATCAGTAGCGAACAATTGAAG
>CACYBG010000171.1 GCA_902772605.1 uncultured Spirochaetaceae bacterium | reverse complement strand
TGGAATTTCAATTTTCAGGGGCGCGTTTTTTTTCCGATTTACATCCCATCAACCGAAATCGAATCTTTAAAAATCTCTAATATGTTAAATGTCGAGTTTTGAGTCTGACAGTTATGGCAAAAACGGTCGGAATCGTGGTTCTGACACAAAATCGCCTGTGCCGCGCACACTGCGATATTTGGGGCAGGTTCACGATGGGAGACCGTTTTTGATATAAACTTTAATTTTCAAAACTCGACATTTAATCTAATATCTCCAATAAATTCATCCGATATGCAAAGAAAGAGGAGGATGATTTTGCTCTTCCTGTGAACGATTTTCCGGATGATAAGGCTTAAACCCTTTGTTTCATGTTTCGGAATGTCTGAAATTTGACTTAAATTGTTTCTACGCAAGATTTTTAAGAAGATTGCAATGCTAAATCCGTTTGACGACAGAAAAGGCGGATAAAAATTTGATATTTACCTATATAAATGGATAAAAATGTAGAAATGGTATTGACTACATTGCCGTAAAGATATAAAAATACTCTACTGCTTCGTGGAGATTTTTGATATTTAAGGTAATCCCTTTGAATTGCTTTCGGTGTTTTTTCAGGATTGCCGTCGAGTTTTTAAAGTTTTCATCTGCTGAATTTCGAAGCGTTCAGTATGAATGGGGGTGTCATGAGACGGGTATTTCTTTGGTTTTCTCTTGCTTTGACCTTGGTTTTTACAGGCTGCGCATCGCTTGGTTCATCGGGTTCAGCAGGAGGTACGGATACCGAAGAAAACATGGCTGAAGAGTTCATAAATCCCCTTAAAAACGTAAAGTTCTATCTTACATCGCAGTTCGGTCCAAGGATAGACCCCATATCCAGGGTTCCGAGCAATCACAACGGAATCGATATGGCTGTTGCAACGGGAACTCCCGTATATGCAGTTAAAAGCGGTGTCGTTGAAGTCTCCGGATGGCACAATCGGTACGGAAATTACATAATAGTCAGACATGAAGGAAACTATAAATCCCTATACGCACATTTGAGCCGCCTTCTTACCAACAAGGGGGACAGGGTGGAGCAGGGTGAAAAAATCGGTCTTGTGGGCACTACCGGATATTCGACCGGACCTCACCTTCACCTTACGATGTATAAAAACGGAAACCTTGTAGACCCCCTGACGCTTGTACTGAAAAACGTCGAATTTGAAGCTCTTCTTTATCCGGGCAGAAAAATCGCCCAAATGCATCTGATTCACGCAACCAAATTTAAAATCCAGCATTATCCGGTCAACAACGTGGACATGGACATTTATTTCGTAACGAAAGACAAGAGTCTGGTCAACAATACCATAGTAAACTACAGCGCGTGCTTCGAGAGCGGATATACCGATTATCATCCGCTTTCCCTGTCGATTGAATGTGGCGGCGAAAGGTTCGAACTGATGGACATCAGCCTGCTTTATACCGAAACCTCAAACGATTCAAAGTTGAGCGCAAGCTTTACGTCTGCACTTTCATCCAAGCAGATGGGCGCACTTCTGTCGCATAACGATAAGGACAAAATCTACATAATTGCAAAATACGGCGACAATAAGGAACAGAAAATATATTCAAAGGAATTCAACAAAAAGATTTCGGATGCAAGGCAGATATTCGTAAAAAGCTGATTTTAGGGAAACGCCGAATAACGCTTCGTGGATTAATCAGCAGTTGCTCAGGCCTTTTGATTTGTCGTGCTGACCATTTTTTCACTCATGTCGCTGATCATGTCTTCAATGGGCGTGCGGGAGATTTCGGGAAGTGAATCCAGTGCGTCGATTGTCTTTGCATATCTCCTCATCTTGTGAATGTCATAGACGACCTGATTTCCATTCGTCTTTTCAAATCCCGTTACCAGAAATTCAACGCTTGTTCCAAGGGCTTTGGCGATTTTTACAGCCTTGTCTGCACTGGGAATGGGGCCGTCCGTTTTAAGGTAGCTGTTGATTGTGTCCTTGCTGATTTCAGTCCTCTGAGCAAGTTCTGCAGCCGTAAAATTCATAGCCTTCATCATTTCCCTAAGGTTTTCGCCAAAACTCATGATGACATTTTAGAAAAAATTACTTAATTATATCCAAATTTGGTAATATGTTACTAAATGAATTTATGGTGGTGATATATTACCAGATTTTGGAAGTTGCTGGCGGAAGCCGTTTTTGCGGATTGGATTCTCGCTGAAAGCCAATTTTGTTACACAATCGATTAAACTCGAAATTGAACCTAATTCTAAGATTTACGCCTGTCTTTTATGATAATATTTCGCGCAAGTGAACACAACGTCCTGTAAATCAGTGCAAGGATGACCGTTCCTGCAAAGACCGCCGCAATGTAGAGTGCACGCATTCCGGGTGAACTCTGGTTACCGGATATCAGGAATCTGAACGAGCTGATTGCAATCAGATTCATCATGTACGTTTCAAACGAAAATTTTCCGAAAAATCTGCTTACCGGATTTGAAGCCCAGTATTTCATCATCAATATGAAAACCGTCGCAACGAATGATGCAAGCTGTGGAATCTGCGATGCGTATGTCACCAGTTTGTCGAGTATTCCCGGCCCCTTTCCGCCGTATTCGCTCCAGTATCCGAACCTCATGCCGATGAATCCATGTAAAAAGCAGAGTCCGACGGTTATTGCAAGCATAAGTCCAAGCTTCGGCCAGTAGAATTTCCGAAACATGTCGCGGATTTTCACTTCATGGCGTGCAAAAATCATTCCGACCAGGAGGGCAGGGGCTGAATTCACCCACCATTCGCCTGAAAACCAGAAGACCTTTGGCTCCGACCACCATTTTCCCGAGATTGACGGATTCCATGAAAGCCACCAGTTTTTCGGTCCGGCCCACCATGTAAAGTGTCCCGATACGCAGAAGATTACGCCCAGAATCAGAATCACCGCCGCCATGAGGATGAAGCACAGCCTTTGGTTTTTGAGCTTACCGAATGTAAAGTAAAATGCCAGATAGAGGATTGCCGCAACTATCGGATACCACGAATATTCGTTCATAAGCGTTATGCCCAGGAAATTCGTAATCCACCGTGCAGGGGCAAGTTTTTCACCGCATGCAAGGTTGAAAACCGCGTATATTGCGACGCTTACGTAAAAAGGTATTATCAGGGTCTTAATCAGTCTGTTCTTTATGAATCCCTTGAAATAGTCGGGCTTCGTGTCCATGCTTTTTACGAGTCCGAATCCTGAGCAGAAAAAGAAAATAGATACGAAAAAATATCCTGCGTTCACGAATATCGAAAGTTCACCGCTTTTTTCCGGTCCGAATGCCGACTGAAAAGCCGGTTCCTGGGATATGTGGTGAAGGATTATTCCGACCGCGCAGAATCCCCGGAGCGATTTTGTGACTTCCAGGGAGCTTGAGTCCTCATGGAAACGTGTGCCCTTGAATCCTGCAAATTTTCCGCCCCAGATGATAAGGGCTGCGAATATGGCGTAGACTGCGTAGCTTAAGTACATTTTTCTCCCCCTGCCGACTTTAGTCATCAATAGATATGTTCAATTTCGAATTTTATCGATTGTGAGATAAAATAGGTTCTCGCTTCTGCCAATTTTAACATGCTTTAAAGAAAGTTGAAATTCGACTAAATATTCTACCATAAAAAAAGACCGCCCACTTAAAAAAAATGGACGGTCGCAACTTTCGATTGCTTTTGCTAACGTGTTTCTGCTTTCGCAAAAACTCGCAGTCTTTTTTATGCTTTGTTCAAGCGAGCTTCCAAGTCATGTCGCAACCTAGCGGTTGCTAACGAGTTTTGCTTTCGCAAAACTCGCAGACACTTACGCTTTGTTCAAGCGGCTCTCGAGGTCATGTCGCAAGCTTTCGCTTGCTAACGAGTTTCTGCTTTCGCAAAAACTCGCAGACACTTACGCTTTATTAAGACGTGCTTCAAGATCGTTGAGAATCTCGTTGAGTTCTTTTGGCAGGTGCTTTCCGAACTTTGGATAGTGGTTCTCGCGGACATCCTTGACTTCCTTCTTCCATCCTTCAACATCAACCTTGAGGATTTCAGGGAGTGTCTTCTTGTAGTAATCTGCAAGACCGTCTGTGTTCAAAGCTCCATCCTTTGGCATGAGACCGAT
>CACYBG010000170.1 GCA_902772605.1 uncultured Spirochaetaceae bacterium | reverse complement strand
CTGTCGAAGAGCGTTGAATTTCCGTAGTTGATTGGGAACGGCTGTGTTTCGACCGCCTTGATTCCGTAGTTCCTGCATGCAGTTGCAAATTTGTCGAGGCTTACGATGTTTTCGTTTTCGTCTGCACTTGCGATGAGCCTCATGTCTGCACGTACGTTCGGATCCAGAACGCGTCCGTTTTCTCCGTCCGACATGTCTACGACGACAGGTTCTACGGTTGAAGTCTCATAGATGAACTTGTTTGCAATTTCCGTGTAATAGTTTTCGATGTAGCTGATTTCATATGACTTGATGTATGAACTAACGCTGTCGATGACTGAGTCTGAAGTAAGGTCTGCTGGCTGAGAATCTCCGTCGCAACGGAAAATCGTGTATCCCCTTGTGGTCTGGATTACAGGGGAGATTGCGCCCTTTGAAAGTCCGACGACTGAAAGCAGGTCTGATTCGGTCGGGATGATGTTCTTCAGCTGGAAGTAAAGGCTGTTCGTGAGCTTTCCGTCGTCTCCAGTGTAGAGCTTTTCGGAAATGACCTTTACTGCATCGTCGAATGTGGTCTCGCCTCCGTTGATCTGTGCGAGGGTGTTGTCGGCGTCAATCTTTTCGCTGAGGGTTATTGCAGAAAGATTGTAGTTGCGGAACGTGTCCGTGTTGTTCTTTGCGTATTTGACGGCTTCTTCCTTTGGAAGGTCTGATGTGCTGAATGCTGCAATCTTGAATGCGTGCTTCTCGGAGCCCATGGATGATACGAAACCGTTTTCCTTTGATGAAACCTTGAGTCCGTAAAGGTTGGATGAACCGTAGAGATCGTCGGTAAAGCGTGATGAAAGGAGTTCCTGTTCTGCACTTGCGCGGAGGGAAGCCTTTGTAGATTCGTCCGTGCGGTTGAAAATCGTGTTTGAATATTCGCCGTTTTCATCGCGGAAGTAGGGGAGGATGGCCCTGTTCAATGCTTCCTTTGTAACGGAATACTTTGATGCTGCAACCTTGTCGTTGGAGTAGAGCCCGTGAACGGTCGTTTCGAAAGCCGATTCGAAAATGTAGCTGTAAATCTGGCTTACGTCGTAACCCAGCTGCTGATATGTGGATGCAAGCTTTGATGCGTTTGCAACGAAATCAGATCCGGCCTTGTATTCGATTTTCGTTCCCTTGTACGAGCCGAATACTGGAGTGTTCATGCCCTGCCTGATTGATTCAATGACTGCGGAACCTCCGGTAGGAATGAAGACTACCGCTGAAATTACGAGAACGATGACTGCACCGATTTTTGCCTTGCCGCCGTTCTTCTTTTCTTTTTTTTCTGCTTCTTCTGCCATGATAAAAATCCTTTTGCGTATTTTTTACGGAAAAGCCGACTTGATGCCGGAATCTTCCTGTATGTTTGAACTGCATTTCACCGACCCTGCACACGGAAGGTACGTTTTTCCAAGCGCATGGGGGGCCTTACATTGCATAGGCATTAATTTTATCATTGTATAAAATTGGTGTCAACGGTATGGGCGCGACTTTGAATGGCAAGTGCAAATCTTAAGGCTGTGACACATATTCTTAAAAAAACACTTTGGCATCTGACGAAAGAAAAAACAAAAAAATCGAGTTCGGGTGTTGACATGAAAAGGTCGATGTGATAGACTCTTTCTTACCTTAAGGGGGTTTAGCGAAGCTGGTTATCGCGCTGGCCTGTCACGCCGGAGATCACGGGTTCGAGCCCCGTAACTCCCGATAAAGCCATTCGATCGTTCGGATGGTTTTTTTATGTGGACATCCACATCAATCAAATTTCTTTCGGGCAATAGCGCAGCTGGTAGCGCGTTACGTTCGGGACGTAAAGGTCCCCGGTTCGAATCCGGGTTGCCCGATTTCCCCATGCTGAATTGCGTGGGGATTTTTTTTGCCCTTTTAAAATCAGCCGTTATCATGTGCGAATCTGTCCTGAAATGAAAAACCCCAGCCATTCGACGAACGACTGGGGCTAAAGGAGAGGAGGATGCAGAAATGATGGGAATGGGTGTGTGCAGATCCATCCCCAAGAAAAACTGCGATGGTTAGCATTACAGGTTTGCCGTCGAAGGAAAATCCTCCGGGGCATGTCTAACCGGAATTTGCTCTTGCAATCAACTGTTAAATGCAGGAGCCTATTATAAGTTACTGAAAACATCTGGAAATGTGACGATTATAACGGAATTTTATGGAAAAGAGTTGAATTCCGGCATTTTGTTCCCTTATTGTCTGTACGGTTTAGTATATAGATAGTATTTGGGCGCCCTGTAGTCTATGTGCCATCCGCCGGTGTAGAATCCGTTCCGGTTTGCGGTCGGATTTATGAATATGACCTTTAAAGCCGGGCTTCCCGTCCTGTATATGAATTCGTTTGAAATCCATTCGTCCGTGTTTCCGGGGATGTAGTTCCTCTGGTGCTCAGGCGGTGTGGAAACTGAAATCCTGTACGTGCCTTTCTGCATCTCCAGATGGACTATGCCTCCTCCGGTGAAACATCCGCTGTAATAGACGTGTGACCAGTGTGGCGTGGACTGCATGCTGTCGTACCATGATATGCTTATGTTGATTATCTTGTCCCATGCATCGTTTCCGTCCATGTCGGTTATCTTGAGTATGCAGGGGATTTCGTCCATCGTGCCGAAATTCGAGGGCCTGTAGATTTCAAGTGCATGAAGGGCCGCAGATGATGAAAGTGCGAGAATCAATGCGGTTATTTTCCTTAAAAAGCTTGATTTTGAACTCATATCAATATTTTCGGCATGGAAACGTCTGATTTAGCGTCTTTTTTTTTGAGGGGAGATTCTCACAGTCCATGAAGACCGATGTTTTTTATGGAAATGTGTTGTCTGCTCATGCAAAT
>CACYBG010000169.1 GCA_902772605.1 uncultured Spirochaetaceae bacterium | reverse complement strand
AGCGGAAAAGAAAGTACTGGCTTTCAAGATTGAATGCGGAATACTTTCACTCGAAAAAAATCCGGACGGTTCCTACAGGGTGACTGAAGTTTCGGAGCTGGAACAGAACGGAAGCAGGGACGAAAGGCTTGAAAAGTTCAGGAAAAGCAGGTCGGAAGGACAAGCGATGCATGAAAAATTCTTCAGATGAAAAAACGCCATGGCATCACGGGACATGAATCAAACGGAAGGAAAAAAATGAAGCAGGATAAGAATCAGGAAAAACAGAAATACAGGGGCGAACAGGGATTCAACCTTTACTACGGGGAACTTTTTTCAGGCGGATGGGAAGGACTTAGGGAGGCCCTGCTTAAGGATACGGTCCACGCTTCCCTTACATACCCGGATTCGGAAACGTATTTCATGGACCCGGCAAGCATCTGTGCGGCACTTTGCCTTCCGTTGGACGGTTCTGAGGAAGTGCTTGACATGTGTGCGGCTCCAGGCGGAAAAACTCTCGTACTGTGCGCAAACCTTCCTGAAAACGCAAGGCTGAAATCAAACGAACGTTCCGCAGACAGGAAGATGAGGCTTTCAAAGGTCGTAGGGCAATCTCTTCCCGCAGACATTTCATCAAGGATTACGGTAACGGGGTCCGACGGTGCAACGATGTGCAGAAAGGAAAACGCATCCTATGGAAGCATACTGCTGGATGCACCATGTTCAAGCGAAAGGCACGTACTGAAAGACCCGAAGTATCTTTCTCAATGGTCCCCTTCAAGGCTCAAGACCATGAGCATGGAACAGTGGGCGCTTCTTTCCTCTGCATGGAGGATGCTTATGGCGGGAGGATACCTGCTCTATGCAACCTGCGCACTTTCACCGAAGGAAAACGACGAAAACGTGGAACGACTGCTAAAAAAATTTCCGGATGCACGGCTCATGGATCCGGATTTCATAAGCGGCACGTTCAACAGGAACCTGGAAGGATTAAGGTCAAGGAACATAAGGCTTGAAATACAGTCCGGAAAAGACGGTGCAGGCATTGAGGAAATCTTTCATTCAGCCCGCAAGACTGATTTCGGACTCCACATACTGCCCGACTCTTCCGGTGGATACGGCCCCCTCTTCTTTTCGCTGGTCAAAAAGGAAGCGTCGGAGCCTGAAGATTGAGGTCCTGTACGTCAGAAGCCGAACCCCTTGAGAAGTACTCCAGCATAAGAATTGATTGCATCTGAAACTCCGTCCTTTTTTTCATCGGCTTTATCTTCCCCGTCGGCATCATCTTCCGTTTTGCTTTCGTTCTTTTTTCCGCCGAGTCCGCCACCCAGGAAACCGCCGATGGAATCCGTTACGGTCTTCTTAAGTTCGTTAGTCTTTTCTTCGATGATTGCACCTGCCTGCTGCTTCACCTCGTTGACCTTTTCCTCGACCTTTGCAGTCACCTCTTCCTTCACCTGGCTTATCTTGCCGTTTATCATGTTTTCAATATCTGTCTTTTTTTCAAGGAGCAGTTTCTGAACGTCCTTAAGAGTAACGTCCTGCAGGCTGATGTTTTCCTGTACGTTGAAGAATTCCTTTGCCTTAAGCAGCACTTCATTCTGGGAATTGTTAAGGAAATCCTCAAGCTTTTTCATCGCAGCAGCCTTTACGTCCTTTCCAAGTTCCATGACGACCTTTTTGAGCGAATTCGTAAACTGCTCGGCGAAATTTCCGTCAAGCTTCAGATAGAATCCGCTGTTTTTGTCGTAGCCAAGGTCGAATCCGAATGCAAGCCTGTCTACGGCCGAAAGTCCGATTGCATAATATTTCGTGACGTATTCGTTTTCAAATCCGTCGGAACTCATTGAAACAGGATTCAAATCCATGGACCCCTGTGCAGAAAAACCGTTCGGTCCTCCGCTTCCGCTGACAGAAACGGTAGCCTTTCCGGTAATCGTCGGGACGCCGCATTTTTTTGCAATCTTGCTTCCGTCTATATTGAAGTCATATCCACGCCCGATATATCCGGCTGAAACCAGCGGTGCAGAACTTGTTTTCCTTGCATCATAGGTAAGCCAACCCTCGTGGGTGATTCCCTTTATGTTCAGGACGAGCTTGACCGTCGTCGGAATGTTCCTGACGTTCTGATTGTTCGTAATCTCCCTGGCCGTACATGTAAATCCCGTTCCGGAAATCAGCACGTTCTTTATGAGCATGCTTGGACAGGCAGGAGTAAAGTAAAAGTCAGTTCCCGGAGCCCGTCTGGATTCCTTCTTCTCCTTTTTTTCCTTGGGCTTTGAATCTGCGTTCATCGTCTGGAGCATCGCCATTCCGTCCATCACGTAGGGATAAAGGTTCCCGAGCATATTGTAGGCAATCGTATTGAGTGCGGAGTTCATGAGTCCGTTCAGATTCGTAAGTGTTCCCGTAATGGTCGTAAACCTTTCGACTATGTAATCCGTATCCGCCTTGATTGTCGCAACGGCATTGTCGGCCATGGTCGTCATGTTCACGGCTTCATCCTTTATGTCGATTACTGCCTGCTGTATCGTCTTGGTAAGCGACTGTCCCGTCTCGATTGCCGCCTTGATTTTTTCAAGTGCATCCACAAGCCTTGCATAGTCATTCGGATTTCTGATGTCGAACGCCTTAAGGTTTATGTTCTGCAAATCCTTGACCGATTCCGTAAACTTCTTTATCTCCGCCTCATATTCTGCCGGTCTGTCTTTCCACTTGTCGTAAATTGCGTTCATGTCGGAAATCGTCTTTTCAATCATTTCAGGCGTATTGATGTTTGACATGAAATTTGCAACTATGCTTTCCACGTCGCTTCCGCCAAGAAGATCGTAGGCCTGATTTTTCAGCGCGTTTATGGAATTTGTAAGACGCCTCTGAAGTTCCTGGGAAAATGCAGAACCGGTCGGAGGATTGTCAGAAAGAGCACAGCTGGTCGCCCTGTCGGTGTTCCATGCGATTCCCGACGCTTCAAGGTTTTCGCATACGAAACGTTTTTTCAGAAGCTGCACCAAATCAAAATCAAGCTGAATCCTGTTGACTTCAAAAAGGTTTTTCATTACGGAATTCCTGTTTCCAACCTTCATTCCGCCAATAGTAATCGATGCATCCAGAATCTTTACGTTCACGTAATCGATGTCGGTCTTTGCCTGAAATACGGCCTGGAAAGTAGCAACGATGAAATCCCTTACTATCCTGTTTTTATTTGCAACGATCCATGAAATTGCAAGCACGATGACAGCAACCGCAGCTGCAAGAGGAATCATCCTTATGCGCAATTTGTTCTGATTCTTTATCTCCTTGGCAAGGGACCTGTACCTCTTGATTTCCTTCTTTGAAAAAAGGGAATCTTCCGGAACGTAATACCTTTTCGAGCGTTCGTTATAGACACCGTTTTTGAAAAGGTTTTCGACATCCTTCCTGTCTTCCGGTATGTAAATCTTTTTGAGAATCCTTCGTTTCAGGCTTCCTTCCGTATAGCCCCGCTTGAAAATGAAGGGAAGCTTCTTATATGGAATGTCCCTCACGACCGCTTTTTCACGGTTTTCCCTGAGGATTTTTGCAGCCTCCCTGATTGCCTCCCTTGAACTCAAGTCATATTTACGATCGATTCTGAGCTTGGAATCATCGGAAACTTCAAGTCCGTTTTCCTCCGTCTCTGCAGGAAGATTTTCATCCTGATTTTCAGATCGGTCTACCTGAATTGAAATCGGCTCTCCCAAGGGCTCCTCATCCACAAACTCGTCAACAATGATTTCATCGACCGCTTCAGAATCATCATGCTGATTTTCATCTGCATTTTCTGCAACGGACTCTGTATCAAGTCGCTGATTTTCGTCTGCATTTTCTGCAACGGATTCAGAATCATCATGCTGATTTTCATTTACATTTTCAACGACAATTCCAGAATCATCATGCCGATTTTCATCTGCATTTTCAACGACGGACTCTGAATCATCATGCTGATTTTCATTTGCATTTCCTGCAACAGTCTCTGAATCAACAGACTGATTTTCATCTGCATTTTCAACGACAATT
>CACYBG010000168.1 GCA_902772605.1 uncultured Spirochaetaceae bacterium | reverse complement strand
GCAATCAATCCAAGTGCAAGTCCTCCTAAAGAAATTGCACCGAGACTTATTCCGCCGATGGATACGACACCCAGGCTCACTCCTCCGATGGCAACGACTCCCTGAGCAATGTCCCCGATTGCAATGATTCCCTTTGCACGTCTTGGAACGCCGCCACCACCTATGTTTACATGAATGAGAGGTACCCCCCTTACAGTTCCTTCGCTTTTGTACTCGAATCCGAATTTTATTTCTTTCGCTGTAAATCCATCATCCTTTGCGAATCCTTCATTTTCCAAAAGACTGTCTACGCTTATGCCGAACAGATGCGACAAGCATTTCAACTGATCGGGATTCGGAGCTGTTTCTCCATTTTCCCAATTGGACACGGTCTGGCGGGTTATATCCATTTTTTCTGCAAGAGCTTCCTGCGTAAGACCGTTTTTTTTCCTCAATTCATAAATTTTTGTACCGAGCATAAAACCTCCGACAATACGTTTTTAAATTTCTAAAAACCGTTGAGAATGACTTTTTAGGAAAACATCCTTCTTAAAAGATAACACTATAGAATCCATACGTCTACAAAATATCTTTGGAATTTGCGCAAAGTTTTTTAACATTTAAAAATCCCTCTATCCGATTGTAAGGGCTTTCAAACATCCGTTTTATTTGATACGATTCATCAAGGTTTACATGGAGAAAATAATGGAAAATCGGCCTGCATTTGAAAACATAAAGTCTTTTGAAGAATTTTCTAGGTATTATTGGTACAGGGAGGAGCTGCAATCGATATGCAAGAAACTCAACATAGATTCCTCTGGATTAAAGGCTGAATTAAATCGAAACATCGAAGAGTATTTCAAGGGAAACATCATTCCTCCGAAAAAAACGGTCAAAAAATGCAGCAAGGGTCAGGACAAACGACCGATTCCGCTGACACTTGAAACATCCCTGATTGAGTGCGGATTTACATTCGGGCCTAAATTCAGGGATTTCTTTTCCGAACAGACCGGAATCAAAAATTTTAAATTCAATGTGGATATGGTTGCATCGGTAAAAAAAGTCAAGGAAACAAACGACCTTTCATTTACGCTTGGCGACTTAATGGACATCTTCTACGGAAAAAAGACTTATGCAAAATACGACAGGATTTCTCTTCAATGGAATAAATTCGTCAGCGACTTTTGTGCAGACGAAGCAAGCGAACGATTTACGAACAAGTTGAAAACGGCATCAATCCTATGGAATGAAATACGGAATTCAACAAGGGAAAAAAAATATACTCACGATTTACTGGAGGAGTTTGCCGACAAAATACAGTTTCTTCGAGCTTCCCTTTAATCGACTAAAACCTTGTCCCCGTCAAATTAATTGCACATTGATTAAGTCAATTTGCTTTCAATTAATTTGATGTAGGGGCGACATTGAAAAAGCGTAAGACTGTCGGCATTCAGAAAATCGGGAATATCGATTGACGCACTTGAAGCAATTTCATACTGACGGCGATTCAGTTTTACTGCGACGGAAACATGCGGAAACCAGTTTTCAGGAAGATAACGAAAGTTTCCTCCGCTTTCAAAATGCACAAGAAAATCCCGATGGAGTTTTTCATTCAAATGATTAAGTCGATGGTCAACATCGGTAAGGCGAAGGAAAACAACCCTGTTTGAAAATCCGTCAAGCCCTGAAACCCCGACACTGAAATTACTCCCGGCCTGTGATGCAAAATCAGAAAAAACGGTTTTGATTTCATCAAGTTCGGATTCATCGGCATGGAACATTCCAAGCGTCAAGTGCGGAGGAACGGAATTTTCCATCAGGTAAAAATTCCCCGTGATTTCAGAAAATGACTCTTGCACGGAAATCAATTTTTCAGAGGACAATACATCAAAGCCCAATGAAACTGCATACGTCAGTTTTGGAAAATCAGTCATCATCTATTCGGTCGTATTTTTCCTTCCAATCTTTTCGGCTTTTCCATCCGACAGATTTTTCCTGAAGCATTTCTGCATCCTCCTTGCCCTGAAAAACACGCCATTCTTCGTATCGGGTTGATGGAGGAACCGAGTCCCTGTTTTTTTCACGTAAATCTTCTTCACCGTTTGCCATGCCTAGGATTATAGCACAAAACAAAATCTTTGGTTAGATGCAAAAACGATGGAATTTCAAAAGACGAACATTAACAAAAGAATGCGTAAATCTCCATGCCCCTTAATCCTTCAAAATGAATTTCCTTGCCAATGCAGTTCCTATTTTGTAGCGCAACGGTCTCAATGCCCTGTCGGCTTTTTTCAGTTCTTCCCTTATTGCAATGTTTTGAGGACAATGCTTTTCACACTTTCCGCAAGCGATGCACTGACTTGCAAAAGCTTTCTGTTTTCGCAGTCCGACCGTCTGTGCAAATTCCCATCGGCCCGACCTTTTGTTTTCCGTATACATTTCGTTGTAACATCGGAATATTGCAGGGATATCGACGTTTTTTGGACAGGGCATACAGTATCGGCATGCAGTACACGGAACCTTTGTATGCGCATTGATTTCACTTTTTATTCCATCTATCAAATCAAAATCATCCTGAGTAAATTCCCCTGGACGGGATTCATCTGCAATCCGACAGTTTTCACGGACCATTTCCATCGAGTTCATTCCGGAAAGCACGCAGCTGACTTCATCCTGATTATAGAGCCATCGGAAAGCCCACTCTGCCGCAGACCATCCACGCGGATTTTCAGCAATGATTTTTTTCGCAGTTTCGGGAAGCATGTTTACGAGTTTTCCACCGCGCAAAGGTTCCATGATTATTACGGGAACATTTTTTTCCGCCGCACGTTTAACGCCTTCCACACCCGCCTGCGCATGTTCGTCCAGATAATTGTATTGAACCTGACAGAAATCCCAATCATAGTCGTCAAGGATTTTTATGAACATCTGACTGTCGCCGTGATATGAAAAACCGATGTTCCGAATCTGCCCGATTTTTTTCTTTTCGGCTATCCATTCCAAAATGCCGTGTTTCTTCAGTTTTTCCCAGCTTACAAAATCAGTAAGGTGATGCATCAGATAATAGTCGATATAATCGGTCTTAAGTCGATTCAGCTGTTCGTTGAAATATCTGTCGATTGCATCCCTTCCGTTTATGAGGTATTGAGGAAGCTTAGTGGCAATGTTGATTTTATCCCTGATTCCATTGCGTTCAACTATGGTCCCAAGAGCCGACTCGCTTCCCGGATAAATGTATGCCGTATCAAAATAATTTACGCCGCTTTTATAGGCTTCCATTATTTCACGCTCAGCCTTATCGACATCGATTCCCGTACCTTTTGAACTGAACCTCATGCATCCGTATCCCAAAAGCGAGATGTCCTGTCCATTGCGATTTTTCCTGTACTGCATAAAACTCCTCCCCAAAATTCGTGGCAACAAAATTATACATCCGAGTTGAAATGTAGGCAATTGATTAATAGTAATCCACAAAAAAAGATGCACCCATCGACATGACGGGCACATCTTTACGTTTCATAAAATTATCCGACAGTTTAGCGGACAATGGACGGAATCAACAGTTTTGCATTTGCTTTTCTGGATGCCGTTTCCCACTCCCACTTCGGATTGTCTTCAACATTATACATCAGCATGGTGCTTCCCGTTCCAAGGAATATCTTTACCGCCGAATTCGTTTTTGGCGTAAACTTATAGTCCTTTCCATTCGGGAGCTTTTCCCTGACATTGTCATAGGCAATCCAAACATCCGGTGAGCTTGAATATGAAACGTTGACAACGTACTCGGTATTTTTCTTCAGCGACTTTGCGAACTGAATTTTGTTGAACCTTACGCCGCTCTTGACTCCATCAAAGAATCCGCCGTACTCGGTAAACATCCACGCCCTTGGATGGGTGACAAAGAATTCATAGAGTTCGCGTCCTGTTATGCCTGCAACACTGATGGTCGGATCAATCCTTGGAAGTGCATCGAATACATCCTTTGATATTGCCGGAGTAAGGTACTGATGCCTTTCTTCCTTTGGATAGTGGCTGAAAATCATGGTGTAAGGATCCACGTCGAACCAGAAATCCTTGAAGCGGAAGGTAAAATTGTCTCCATTCGTATCGCCCGCACCCCAACAGCTGTCAAGAAGGATATGTTCATTTCCTATGTGGACGACATTCCATCCATGATTGCCGTTTGCACGACCATACGTATGTTCGAATTTCTTGTTGTATCCTGAAATATATTCGCAGTTCAATCCGGCTGCCTTGCACAGTTCGACATAAAGACGACCGTATCCTTCACAGACACCGTTGCGGTCATTCCATGTCGTCTTTGCAATTCCGGCATAATAGGCATCGAGTCCACCGCTGGCGACGTAAACCGTTTCATTGCTTATCTTTGCAGTGTTGTACCTGATATTGAATGCAAGGAAGTCGAAGATGGCACGTGCCTTTTCCTTGTCCGTCTTGGATTTTGCAGTGATTTGCCTTACCGCAGCTTCATAACTCATGGAAGTCGGTATGTTCAATGACTTTACGTAGGTATCGATTTCTCCGTATGATTTAGTAGTATTCTGCTGATTCCTTGTAAACGTAAAATCGGTCTTGAACGAATTTGCTGTTCCCGACTGAGCATTTCCTCCATT
>CACYBG010000167.1 GCA_902772605.1 uncultured Spirochaetaceae bacterium | reverse complement strand
CAGGTGGACGGACAGAGACTTAAGGGCGAACTTCAGGATGAAACCATCAGCAACGAACTTCATCAGCTGTTCAGCAATACGACGTTGATGCCTATGGTCGGATACAACTTCGAACTGAACAACCTTTTGGTCCAGAGTACTTCGACCGCATTCCAGTTTGTCATGCCGATGCAGATTCTCAAGAACTTCATATCCACATACTATACGCCGCACGTAAAGCCACTCCTCAACGACATAGTAATTGAAGGGTATTTTTCAAATCCTGCGTATAAGAGCGAATTCTCTTCGTATGTCTATGCGTTGAATGAATCCAGCGAAAGGATTTCCCACTTTGAGAAAAAGTTCCAGAGGGGAGAGGAGTTTGATGAATCCCTGATTACCGGATTGATTCGTGACAGCCATAAGGACAACATTTTCGTCGGAAGGCTCAAGGATTTGATTGAAAAAATCAACAAGACCGCCAAGGATTTGATTCAGAGCGAAGTCAACAGCGTCTTCCACGTCTATAAAATCTGCAACGACATTCTGGTGGAAACGAAAAAGGCGCACTCCGATGCCATTGAAAACCTCAAGGTCCTCATGCTTTCGTCCAGAAACCAGGGCAATACGGAAACTCTTGAGAAACAGTATCCATTGTGGTCTGTTTTCCTTGAAATTATGAGAAATTATGTTATCATATCATCTGTAGATAAAAAGTAGACTTTTAAGGAAAATCTGGTTGATGCTTCCCGTATTAACCGGCGATTCCCTGACTCTGTTTTTTGGGATTTTTATATGCACCCGATGCCGAAAAAGCTTTTGCCTGAGGTTCGTTCCAGAATCCTGAAAGGAGTAATTTAAAAATATCGAAGGCTCATCAGGGGGTGACTGACCTGGTGACCTTGCATGTAAAAATACCAAGGAGCGGTTATGGGTAAGGAAGGTCAAAAAATATCCTCAGAGGGAGCTGAAATGAACGACGTTAGGGGCGGTAAGGGGAAACAGTACGAATATACCTCAAAGACGCCGGAGCAGTACGAAAAGCAGATTTATGATTTGCAGCAGATGCTCGAAATTTCCCGCTCGTTGTGTTCCACCTTTGAGCTGAACAATTTGATTGAATCAATCCTCTATATAACGATGGCCCAGATGAGGACCATTGCCGCCGGAATTTTCATTTTGAATGCAGATAAGGCCGATGGATTTTACCTTGGCAACAATTACAGCGGATTTGAACTGGATGCTTCCATTGATTACACCATTTCAACCGAGTCAAAGCTGATAGAAATCCTTTCCGCTACTCAGAACAGTGTTTATACGACCGACGACCTTTGGCGACTCATGCCCCGTTCCGGACAGAAGGATTTGGCACCCTTGGAAAGCCTTCATCCGACCCTCATCATCCCGCTGATTTCAAAGAACCACCTCAATGGAATCCTTCTGCTGGGTGAAAGGATTGCAACGAATTCGGACGACGGTGCAAAGTACGACTCTTATGAAATCGACGAAATCTGCATAATCGCTTCACTGGCATCCGTCGCAATCAACAATGCCTTCCTCATCGAACAGTCTTCAACCGACATGATGACCAAGCTCAAGCTGAAGTACTATTTTTTCAATACTTTGCGCGACAAATTGGATTCCGCGATGGAAGACGGCAGGAACATTTCCGTAATCATGCTGGACATCGATTTCTTCAAGAAATTCAACGACACCTATGGACATGCGTGCGGCGACTATGTATTGAAGGAAGTTGCCAGGCAGATAAAGGATAGCGTACGTTCAATCGACCTTGCATCAAGGTATGGTGGCGAAGAGTTTACTGTCATGCTCGACAATACCGGTGCCGAGGAAGCCGTTGCAGTTGCCGAAAGGATACGTCAGAGCATCGAGGCCCACGATTTCTTTTATCAGGACCAGCACATGAAGGTTACCATCTCGCTTGGCGTGGCGGTTTATGACAAGGAAACGAATCCTGTTGCGTCGGAAAAAGTCTTCGTTGACCAGGCCGACCAAGGATTGTACTGTTCAAAGCGCAACGGCAGGAATCAGGTTACGCTTGTGACTCCCGAACTGTTGAAAACCCTGACTCCGAAAAAATGACTTATGGCGGCAATTAGAAAACCCTTTAAATATTCGTATCACAATATAACTCTGTGGCTCATCTGCATAAACGTTGCGGTTTATCTTTTGACTTTTTTCGTTGGAAGGGCGTTTAAAATCGACTTGATGAACTACCTTGGATTGAGCCTTTACTGCGTTTTCGACCAGCATTTCTGGTGGCAGCCGGTGACCTACATGTTCACCCACAGCGGATTCCTTCATCTTCTGCTGAACATGCTTGCACTTTTTTTCTTCGGCTTTCCTACCGAAAAATCTATTGGGAGCAAGGAATTCATCCTGCTTTACATGCTGTGCGGCGTGTTGATAGGGTTAAGTTCCATCGGTGTCCTCTATCTGTCCGTAAAGCTGACTGGAAGCATAGTTGACTATATGGTTCCATTGGTCGGGGCGAGCGGTGCCGTTTATTCAATCCTCCTGACATATGCGGTGTGCTATCCGAGGGCAAAAATCTTCATCTGGGGAATAATTCCGGTTCCTGCTCCGTTACTTATATTGATTTATTTTGTTGTAGAATTTGTGGCCCAGATATGGGGAAGCTCGTCCGTTGCGCATTTTGCACATCTTTTGGGATTCCTTTTTGCCTGGCTGTATCTCGTTATAAGAATAGGGGTGAATCCGATAAAGGTATGGAAAAACGCTTACAAACGATGACGAAACACGGAGCCTTGCTGATTTTATCCGTTTTGTGCCTGCTTCTGAGCGGAAATGTTTTTGCCCAGCAGCCGTCGCAGAAGGATTTGATCAGGATTCAGATTTGGTCTGAACTTGATGCCTTCCCTGGAAAATTTGACGGGGAAGAATCCGATGAAAATCAAGAAAGATTGAATCAATCTGAAGCAAAAGCTGCCGATAATAAAGAAGTTGCTGAAGACAGTCCTGCATCGTCCGGGGATAACGGGCAGGATGAAACTTCCGCCGGTCGTAAGAAATTCGTCGATTCAGCGGAAGCCAGGGACATTTCGATTTTCAATTTCGCAATCAACAGGGCGAAGGAAATCAGTCCCTATCTTTTGGGCGGAATGCTCAGCGGGTGGGAATTTGACTATGTACCGTACGATAAAACCCGCCGCGTCTCAGAGTTTTTTGAGATTACTGAAATAGAACCGTTCAATCCCAAGGTAAACAGAATATCTTATCGCGATCCGGTGCCGATGGGCGACCGTCTTGTATGCTGGGTCGAATGTGAACGAACGGAAGTGCAGAAGCTTTCCTATGAACGCTGGCAGTCCATCACCCATCCGAGAATTACGGGTCATGGTTCTGCACCGGTTGAGGACGGCTTTAAGGGCATTCAGGAAGCCTGTTCTGCGGCGGTGAAAAACGCAGTGAGGGAATACTGGCGCACCATGGTCAAAAACAAACCGAAAGAAATTTTGGGCAGGGTGTTACTTATTCAGGATCCGCGTATTTACATATACGAAGGTCAATATGTAGTTGACCTTGATTTT
>CACYBG010000166.1 GCA_902772605.1 uncultured Spirochaetaceae bacterium | reverse complement strand
TGGACTGGTCGGTGAAGTGACATCGGTAAACCCGGAAATCGTCCAGAAGCTCCTTGACCAGAATTTCATCCCGGTGGTTTCAACCGTAGCAATAGGAGAAACCGGTGACAGCAACCGTTACAACATCAATGCCGATACTGCCGCCGCAAAGATAGCAGTTGCATTGGGCGCAGAAAAATTCGTCCAGCTTACGAACGTTCCAGGCGTGCTCAGGGACGTAAACGATCCGAAATCCCTCATACAGCGCATAAGGATGGCTGAAATCGACGGATACATAAAGGACGGAACGATAGCCGGCGGAATGATTCCGAAAATCGAATGCTGCATGACGGCCCGTCAAGGTGGAGTTCCACGTACCCACATAATCGACGGTCGAGTCCCCCACTCCCTGCTGATTGAAATGTTCAGCGACAGGGGTATCGGCACGATGATTTACTAATTTTTTTTCTGACGACAGAATTTGGAGAATCTTATGGGAAGCAATATAATAGTAAACAATTACGGTTCCTTCGACATCACTTTCAAAAGCGGAAAGGGAGCCACGCTTACGGACGTAAACGGAAAGAAATACATTGATTTTCTGGCCGGAATCGCGGTCAACTGTCTGGGACACAATTACGGTCCGCTTGTCAAGGCAATCTCGAAGCAGGCTTCAAAGGCCATCCACATATGCAATTACTTTACTAGCGACACAGGTAACGCATATGCACAGGAACTTCTGAATGCAACTGGATTCGACGGAGTGTATTTCGGAAACAGCGGATGCGAGGCAAACGAAGCGGCAATCAAGCTGGCAAGAAAATACGGATTTCTGAACGGAGGAGCAAAGCGGAAGACCATCGTCACGCTCAAGAACTCTTTCCACGGAAGGACACTCGCAACACTCACGGCTACGGGACAGGACAAGTTCCACCCGGATGATTTCGCTCCATATCCGGACGGATTCAAGACCATCGAGGCAAACGACTGGGATGCAATCAGGACTGCCTTCGATTCAACGACCGCAGCCTTCATGGTTGAATGCGTACAGGGTGAAGGAGGAGTAAACCTTCTGGATCCAAGGTGGGTTCAGGCCGCAGCAAACGAAGCAAGAAGGGCCGGAGCAATAGTCATTGCAGATGAAGTTCAGACCGGAATGGGAAGGACCGGAAGCCTGCTCGCAAGTGAACAGCTTCAGTTCAATCCAGAGGTCGTAACGCTTGCAAAGGGAATCGCCGGTGGAGTTCCGATGGGTGCAATCCTCTTCAGGGGAAAGGCATCCGGAGTATTCAAGGCGGGAGACCATCAGTCAACGTTCGGAGGAAATCCGCTTGCATGTTCAGCTGCCAGGGTCGTGCTCAAGACGCTCAAAAGCCCGGACTTCCTTGCAAACGTAACGGAAAAGGGCGAATACATCCGCTCCACGATAAAAAGCTGGAACATACCTTACGTAAAGGACGTCAGGGGACTTGGACTCATGATAGGAGTACAGGTCGATGCAGACCCCGTTGCAATCGAAAAGGAATGCATTGAAAAGGGTCTTCTGTTCAGCACTGCAGGAACGAACACTCTCAGGCTCGTACCTCCGCTAAACATCAGCAAGAAGGAAATCGAGGCGGGACTTGAAATACTCAGGGAAACGCTTCAGAGCCACAAGGCTTAACCCCATCTGAAATCAAAACGACATGCCCTTCGTTCTGGTAAGAATCACCATACCCCGACGGAGGGCATAATCATTTCAGGGGCTTCAGCACTACGTTTGTGCAGATTTTTTTCGGGACGGACACACGATGGGAGCCTGTTAAACCATATTTTGTTGGACTCGACATTATTATTCCACTAGAATCTGTTCCGCACAAATAATTTTATTTTCATGCTGAGTCCCTGTTTTTAACGTCATCCTACATTGAAAAAAAAACATGTATAGGCTAGAATGAACCCCATGCACAAGAAACTAGTTATAGCACTTTTCATTGCGGCGATTGCTGCAATTGCAATCATATTTTTAAGGCAGCAGTACTATCAGGCACCGGAAGAAAAGATTACGGCATCCAGGATAGTCATTCCTCAGGTAGAAAACCAGGATGCAGACGAACCGGACGAATCCTTCATATCCGATGAAAAGCAGTCCCTTGTACCGCTCAATGTCGGAGAAACCCTCATTTCAATCGTAGACATGGACTTTGACGGTGACGGACAGGACGATCAGGTAAACGCCATAAGGATAGACGGAAATCCATTCATCTCGCTGATTGTCGGACTGTTCAGCCCCCAGAAAGGCGAATACGAACGCGTTGCAACCATTTCGACTCCAATCAGGACGCTTTCAACCTTCTCTTACGGAGGAATGGACCTTACCGGAGACCACAGGAATGCTCTCGTCTATCAGGGTGTGGTGGACACGGGAAAATCCGTACTGCAGGCTTTTTTCATCACCAGAAGCGAGGCGACCGTATCAGTCGTTCAGATTGCAAACCTTGAAGGCGACAACAACATTTTCATTGACCAGGTCGAACGCTCAGACTCATACATAATGGCGGCCGCAAACGACCCGAGCTACACGATATGGACATATTCCACCAATTCTGAAACCAATGCGGACATAGAATCAAGGTACGACTGGAACGAAGAGGCGGGACAGTACATCCTCACCGGCCAGAACGAGATGGCTGCATCGGCACCGAACTCAGGCAGGAACCAGCGTCAGTCGGGAAACACCACGGACTACTATTTTGCAAGCCTGAACGGACTCTGGTACAAGATTGACGGCTCCAAGGGAAAAATGCACTACATCTACGTTGACAGCGAACTCAAGCAGTTCCTTTTCCTTGAGGACGGACAGTATGAGCTTTATGAATTCGTAAGGAGCACTCCCAGAAACAACGGAATATACATCACTGCCAAAAACGACGAGATTACGAATTTCCAGAGGCAGATAGACATCACTTTCAACGGAGCCGACCAGTTCAAGCTCAAGATAGTGGACTACCTGTTCATCGTTTCAGACGGCGGTGCATGGAACGGCGAATACAAGAAGATGACCGACGCAACGGCATACCTCAAGGCAAAGGAGGATGAAACCTACAAATACACTTCCTTCCTGGAAAAACTTGAGGGCACACAGTGGACTACGGCGGACGGAATCATCATGACGTTCAAGGACGGAAAATACACTGCGGAAAACGATGCTCACAACGACAACGGAGCATATGCAGCACTTGACCAGAACGGGAAGCCTTACATACAGTTCAGGTCATCCACGGAAACGCCGATTTTCCAGAAGAACTACCTGATGACTAAACCCGACCGGACGAAAGAAGACATAGTTCTTGAGCCTTACATACTCACGCCGGACCAGAGCTATCCGATGGAAAGCCACGTGATAATCCTTTCACCATACCAGAGCGAACAGTAATGACCGGAAAACGGCTTTAATCAGCGGTTTCCTAATTCAAGGGGGATAATTCCCTGATTTTTAGGGTAACGTCCAAGCCGAAACGGTGATATGTTGATATCTGTACGGACGAAGGCATAAACGCCCGAATTCGCACAGGAGCAATTTATGGGAAACTTTTCAACCGCACCGATTTTTTCGGACGGATGCGTACTACAAAGAAACAAGGAATGCTGCATTTTCGGTTCTGCAGATGACGGACAGACTGTCAGCGTCAGGATAATCAGAAACGGAAACGTTCTGGATGAAAATTCGACAAGGGCAAGGAACGGCAGGTGGATTACATATCTCGGGGCGATGGACGCTCAGGAAAACCTTGTACTGGAAATCAGATGCTGCGGAGAATCGAAGACATTTACGGACGTTTCAGTCGGAGAAGTCTGGCTTGCCGGCGGTCAGTCGAACATGGAATTCGAACTCCAGAACTGCACGGAAGGTCCCGAAGCATTAAGGCTTGATAAAGAGCCGAACGTAAGGTTTTACTACACTCCCAAAAATTCCTGGATGGATGAAAAATTTTTCGAGGATGAACGGAAATCGGCATGGCAGACATGGGACTCTGAACAAAAGGGTACCTGGTCGGCAGTAGGATATTTTTTCGCCAGAAAACTTGCCGCGGACCTGGGAGTAACGGTCGGAATAATCGGATGCAACTGGGGAGGAACTTCAGCCGCCGCATGGATGGGACGTGAAAGGCTTGAAAAAAATTCGGACCTGAAAATCTACCTTGACGAACAGGAAGAGGAAACCAGGGGCAAATCGGTGGAAACCCAGTGCAGGGAATACGACGAATATGTGGCCTATCATGAACGGTGGTCAAAGAAATGCGACGAACTTTACAGGAAAAATCCTTCCATAGAATGGAGCGAGGTACAGGAGATTATAGGACCGTGCAGATGGCCAGGACCGA
>CACYBG010000165.1 GCA_902772605.1 uncultured Spirochaetaceae bacterium | reverse complement strand
TTTCCTTTGAAACGGTTGGAACTTCACTGTTCCAAAATGAAACGATGCTCGTTCCAAAAAACATTAAGCCGGATTATCTGACTGAAGAAATCGACGCTAAATTTGACGGTTCTCTTGAAAAACTTGAAATTCCCAAGGACTTTACATTGGGCTCCGTCGTTTATTTCAAGGATTATCTTTACATGTCGCAGAAATCACTGAAGAAAAAAGATTTTCTTGAGACGTTCAGGAATACGGAATCAGCATTACCCGAATATGACAATTCCCTTACGGAAAAAATAATCATTTCGGATGAAGTGAAAAATGATGAGTTCGAATCACCAAGCACGATGCAACGGGACGAGACATGCAATCCTCCGCACGAATCAACTGAAGAAAACAATACAGGCGACACCTGGAAATATACAAGGGCAATCCTGATGTTCTATGTTGATTCGAAAAAGGTGATTGAAATTTACAACAGAACTTTCGATTCATCCAAGGAATTGCTTGATGATGAAGAAATTGAAAAGCTCGCAAAGGAAATATCCCTTGAAGATTCCATTCATGAAATGAGCGATGACAGACTCTTTGAATTTGCGAAGGACAATGACGTAAGAATTTGTGAAGACCGAATCAAGCAGGAAAATTTGATTTTACGTAAACTTTTAGGACGGTAAAAAATGGAAACAATTGTCGGGATTGATTTAGGAACAACAAACTCTACGATTACCGCAATCGATGAAAATGGAAAAACTCATTTCATAAAAAACAGTTTTGGAGAATATATAACTCCATCTGCCGTTTATTTCAATGATGATAAAAGCGTACTTATCGGTAAAAGAGCAAAGGAAAAATCAAACACCGATCCTGATAATCTTGTAATGTACGTAAAACGTGAAATGGGAAAACAAAAGGAAAAAGTTCGGGAAGACAGGACGGAAGGAACTTTTCATCCATATATTTTCGGAAACAGAGTTTTTTCACCAGAAGAAATTTCCGCATTTATCCTCAGACAGTTGAAAAGCGATGCTGAAAAAGAACTTGGACATCCGGTAAAAAAAGCGGTAATAACATGCCCGGCTTACTTCGGAGATGCCGAAAAAAATGCAACGAAACTTGCAGGAAAATATGCAGACCTTGACGTGCTGGAAATAATTCCTGAACCGACTGCAGCCGCCCTTTCCTACAGTGCCGTTTCTAAAAAAAATGAAACACTCTTGGTCTTTGATTTGGGTGGGGGAACTTTTGACGTTACAATCATGAAGACCAGCGACTCAAATGAAGGCCGTAAAGTTGAAATGCTTGCAACCGATGGAAATCACCGTTTAGGGGGAATCGATTGGGACGGAATGATTATTGATTTCATGTTCGACAGATTCAACAAACGATTCAACATCGACCTTGATTATGAACCGGAGAAAGAGCTTGCAAAGACATACGGCAAACTCAGGATTGAAGTCGAAAAGGCAAAAGTCGCTCTGTTTAAGGAAAACGTAGAATCAGTTCCGCTTGCAATTGAATACGGCGGGAAAAAACATGTTGAAGAAATCTCACGAAGCCTTTATGCTGCAAAAACGGAAAAATTGACCTCAAGTTGCAAGACATATTGCATGAATACGCTGAATGCAGCCGGATTAAATTGGTCCGACATCGACACGGTGCTGATGATTGGAAACATGAGCAATTGCGAAACGATTCAGACGGAACTGAAAAAATGGTCCGGCAAAGAAATTCAATTCGGAATAATCAATCCAAAAACCTGTGTAAGCGAAGGTGCAGCCATAAAGGGATTCCTTCTGGAAGGCGGAGACAGGGTAAAAAAACTTTTACGAGTCGACAAGGATACAGCAGCATTTGATCAGACGAAGGAAATAACTGAACGAGTTCAAAAACTTGATGAACAGGGAGAACGTACAGATACAAAGTTCGACAGGAACGAAATAAAATCTGGAGTTCTTCCATCTGCAATCGGAATAAAAGTCCTGAAAAAAGATGGAAGCGATTTTTATAAAAAACTACTTGAAAAAAATTCTCCGTATCCAGAATCCCAGACGAAAACCTATCCTCTTTTTAAGGACGGAGATTTCAATCTGGTCGTATTGGAAGGCGATTCCGACATCATAACCGAATGTAAAAAACTCGGTTCAATAAACGTAATCCTGGATGGAAAAATGAAAAAGGGAGATAAACTTTCCATCACCCTTTCAATAGACAATAATGGAATCCTTCAGGTTGAAGCTCAGAATACGGAACTTGGCATTCACTTAAAATCAAAAATCAGCAGGGAAAATGATGTTCCTGATGAAGATGTAAAGAAAATAATTGAAGAAAACGAAGAATTTTTCCTGGGGTAAATCGATTTGGAAGACGAAGATTTTTTTCTTGGCGACAGTTTAGATTCTCTTGAATTGTTTTTGGGTGACAGTACGTCAGATGAAGATTCATTTCAAAATTCAAATGAGAATGCCATCCATCAGAATGAGATAAACAAAACAACTCAGGAAAACTCATCTCCTGTAAATGATTCAAACAGGTTTAACTCGCCCAAAGAAAAAGATGATGAAAAAACTTTTGATGAAGTCGTAAAAATATATGAAATTCTGAAAATTGAAGAAAAGCCTTTCAAGACAGATTTTGAGGAATATTTTAAAAACAATCCTGAAATATTTACGGTTGTCGGCTCTCAATATTACATGCCGCTTTCGAAAAAGCAGTTCGAATCATTTGAAAAAAAAAGAAATGCATTGATAGCATGTGCACACAAAAAATGGATTGGAATTGAGAACCAAAGAAAACTTGAAGACTTTGATTCTGCACTGGGAACGCTTTACTCCATTTTCCATTCAACAAAAAAAACGGAAGCCTATTCAAAAGAAATAAAACGGACATTAAACGATTATTTAAGGAGTTTACTGTTTCAACGGACAAAAGATGAAATACTCGACGTAACTGAAATTCAGGATTTAATTGATTATGCAATTTCAATTCACCTTATTTCAGATACAAAAAAAGGTCGAACTGCACTCTTCGATTGGATAAGTAAAATTCAGGCAAAAAGGAATTTTAAAATCGAAAC
>CACYBG010000164.1 GCA_902772605.1 uncultured Spirochaetaceae bacterium | reverse complement strand
CGGACCGTCACGCACAGGAAAATACGGCGCATATAAAAATCTTTCTTCTATTTATATAAGCGCGAAAATCAGTTTTTAGGCAGGAGCAGGGATGAGTCCTGTCAGGGGCCTAAAAAAATCGTGCGAATGCTTGACATAACGGCATTTGTCGGGTATATTGAAATTAACATTTTAAGCATATTAAGATGGAGCCGACTAAGGGCTCCATTTTTGTTATAGGCTATATCTTAGGAAAAACCGGGCGGCTGTCGTCGTTCGGTTCCCAACCAGTTTTTAACGGGAGAAATTATTTGAATTACACATCACCGGATACTATCCCTCATTTCAAGGAAAGCGCGGCTGTGGTAGATGCGGCAGGGTTCGTTCTTGTTGAGCTTCAGGTGGTTCCTCAGAAGGGGTCCGTACACGTTACGGCTGTCATCGCTTCCAAGGACGTCAAGAAGGATATCGGTGTGGCGGACTGTTCCAAGGTTCATCACGCATTGCAGCCTAAGTTGATTTCCATGCTTGGCATAAGTGAGGACGATCTTTACATGGAGGTGTGTTCTCCCGGCATGGAGCGGAACCTGAAGAATGCCGCCGAGTTCGCCTTTTTTACGGGACGAGAAATCCGCGTGTGGGACAAGACCGTTAACGATTGGGTGAGCGGAATCATCAAGAGTTCCGATGAAAATCAAGTCGTACTGCTTCCGTTGGAGTCGGCGGAAAAATCAGAAGAAGATAATGTGGACGGTGGCGGAGAAAAGACCGTTGCCTATGAAAATATCGCAAAAGCAAAATTTATACATTTGTAAGGGGGCTTATTATGTCGAAAGTTGCAAAAGCAAGTCGTAAATCAGCCAAGGAAAAAGGTTCGGAAAATACCGAAATCAACAGGGCTGATCAAATTGCAGCTGCAATCCGCGAATTAGCCGAAATGAAGGGGATCGCCGTATCCGAATCCAAGGGCATCATAGAGAGCACGATTAAGGCGGCCTACAAGAGAACCTATGGAAGCTGCGACAACTGTATCGTCGAAGTCGGTGACGGATATGACGTTAAGGTTTACGCACGCAAGAAGATTGTCGACGTGGCATATTCTGAAGTCGATGAAATTGAATATGACGATTCAGTCCTTCTTGATCCGGATAAGAACATCGGCGACTACATCGACATTCCCGTTGATCCTACGAAATTCGGACGTTCTGCAGTCGATACGGGAAAGCAGAATGCACATCAGGCCTTGAACGATACCCATAAGGATTACCTTTACAACATGCATAAGGGTAAGGTCGGTTCGTTGGTTTCCGGAACGATTCAGCGTGAAACCAAGGGAAACGTTTTCGTCGACCTCAACCTTGCCGATGTCGAAGGATTCCTTCCGGGAAAAAATCAGAGTCCTGTTGAAGTTTATGAAAAGAACGACCGCCTGAGCGGATTGGTAATAGACATCAAGAAGCAGAATACCGGAGTACAGCTTGTCCTTTCGCGTGCTGACGGAAAATTCGTCGAAAAGATTTTTGAACGTGAAGTGGCTGAACTTGCAGACAAGACCATCGGAGTTCAGTGCGTTGCCCGTGAAGCCGGTAAAAAGACCAAGATTGCGGTTTATACGAACAAGCCGGAGGTAGATCCGGTCGGAGCCTGCGTAGGCATCAAGGGTGCCAGAATTACAAACGTCATCCATGAGTTGATGGGTGAAAAGATAGACGTAATCCGTTATGATGAAGACCCGCATGTTTTCATCAAGGAAGCCCTTACTCCTGCAAAGGTGAAGACGGTTGTCCTTACCGACATGGAAAAGAGGGAAGCCATTGCAATCGTTCCTGAAGATCAGTTCTCGTTTGCAATCGGTAAGCAGGGATTGAACGTCCGACTTGCCAACAGGCTCTGCAACTGGAACATTGACGTCAAGACCGAATCTCAGGCTGCAGAAATGGATATAGTTGAGGATGACAACTCAAGGAAGGCTGCCGAATCTCTGTTCTCTGACGTAGGACAGGAAATCGAAGAGCAGGATGAAGAGATTGCATTGATTTCAATGCTTCCTGGAATCGAGCCTCGCATTGCAGAGATTTTGAAGAATGCCGGATTGGATGATATCGGGGACTTTGTTGATGCCGTAGAGAACGACAAAGTCAAGGACATTGAAGGGCTTTCCGCGGAGGATATTGAGACCGTCAACAGGATTATTGACGAAAATGTCGAATTCGAAGAAGAGGATGACGAGTCTGCGGACGGGGAAATCGAAGGTCAGGAAGAGGAAGAGTATTTCTGTCCTGAGTGTGGCGCAAAGATTTCCATAAACGACACGCGTTGTCCAAAGTGCGGAATTGAATTAGCGTTTGAGTAATTGAAGGTAAGAAGGTTATATGGCGGAAGAAGAAAAACAGACAGAAACAAAGAAGACAGAACCCCAGGGAACGCAGAATTCCCATCCTAAAAAGAAGATTGTAGTTAAGCGCAAGTCTACGTCTTCGGCATCTGCATCGAAAGAGCAGAAAAAGCATGTAGTGGTCAAGAAGAACGTGGAGGCAAATCCGGCTCCTGAAGAGAAAAAGCCTGTTGCTTCCGGAAATGCTGCGGAGTCTTCCGAGAAGACTAATGCCCCTGTAAAGTCAGAACCTTCTTCCGTTCAGCAGAAAACCGCAGGAGAAGCGCCTCAGCAGGAGCATAAGGCAGAGGGACAGGAAAAACCTGCGAATGCTCCGGAAACTCCTGTTCGTCAGGTAAAGACCTTTGAACTTAACAGCGTACGTCCAAACGTCAAGGCTGGAAACTTAAGCGGCGGATCAAGGGGCCACTATGGAAACCGCTCGGGTTCCCAGGGACGTGACGGCGGATACAATAACGGACCGCGTCAGGGTGGATACGGTAACGGTCCACGTCAGGGCGGATACAATAACGGACCGCGCCAGGGTGGATACGGCAATAACGGACCACGTCAGGGCGGATACGGCAACAACGGACCTCGCCAGGGTGGATACGGCAATAACGGACCACGTCAGGGCGGATACAACAACGGTCCTCGCCAGAACGGATTCGGTGGACAGGGTAGACCTGGAATGGGTGGACCAAGGCCTGGATTCGGCGGACCTCGTCCCGGAGATTTCGGAAGCCCCGTCGTCATGGGCGGTGGAAAGAAGGCTCCCGTCAAGAAACCCTACAAGGGCAAGCAGGTATACAACCATAAGGATGAAGAGCAGGCGTTTGATGAGAACGAACTTTACGGAAACAGGAAGAAGGAGACGACTCCTGCAAGCGTAGTTCCGGAAAAGATCGACATCATGGACAGTATCACCGTTGCTGACCTTGCAAAGAAGATGAACCTCAAGGCCGGTGAAATCATCGGAAAGCTGATGGCAAACGGAATGATGGTGACCATCAACCAGAGCATCGATGCCGATACCGCTGAAATCATCGCCAGTGAATATAACTGTACGGTAAACAGGATATCCCTCTACGAAGAGACCGTCATTGAAAGCGACCAGGGATCTGAAGACGGACTTTCTGTAAGGCCTCCTATCGTTACGGTCATGGGTCATGTAGACCACGGTAAGACCAAGACTCTTGATGCAATCAGGAATACGAACGTCGTTGCTGGCGAGGCTGGCGGCATCACTCAGAAGATCGGTGCATATCAGGTTTCTACTCCGAAGGGCGTGATTACATTCCTTGATACTCCGGGACACGAAGCGTTTACGATGATGCGTGCCCGTGGAGCTCAGATTACGGACATAGTCGTTCTGGTCGTTGCTGCCGATGACGGCGTAATGCCCCAGACCCTTGAAGCCATCAACCATGCGAAGGATGCAAAGGTTCCCGTAATCGTTGCGGTCAACAAGATCGATAAGCCTGAGGCAAATCCTGAACGCGTAATGACTCAGCTCAGCGAACTCGGACTTACCCCTGAAGCGTGGGGCGGCGACACTCAGTACGTCAACATATCAGCCTTGAAGAGGGAAGGTATCGATGAACTTCTGGATGCAATCCTCATTCAGGCCGAAATGCTTGAGCTCAAGGCACAGTATGATTGCCGTGCAGAAGGAAAGGTCATTGAAAGCCGTGTCGATCAGGGACGCGGTGTAGTTTCATCCGTCGTAATCGAGCGCGGAACCCTTAAAACGGGAGATCCTTTCGTTGCAGGAATCTATTCGGGACGCGTACGTGCAATGTTCGATGACCGTGGAAACAAGATAAAGAGTGCTACACCGTCAATGCCTGTCGAAGTTCTCGGTATGGAAAACATGCCTCAGGCTGGAGATCCGTTCCAGGTTACGGAATCTGAAAAGGATGCCCGTGCATTTGCCGCAAAGAGACAGGAACTCAAGCGCTACGAAGATGCAAAGGCATTCAAGAAGGTTACCCTGGACAACCTCTATACGACGATTGAACAGAAGGAAATCAAGGAATTCAAGGTCATCATCAAGGCTGACCTTCAGGGTTCTGCAGAGGCCCTCAAGAGTTCCCTTGAAAAGCTTTCTACAAGGGACATCCGTCTTTCCGTCATCCACTCAAGTGCGGGTGCAATCAACGAAAGCGACGTAACCCTTGCGGCTGCAGATGAAAATGCAATAATCATTGGTTTCAACGTTCGTCCGACTCCAAAGGCCAAGGCTCTTGCCGATCAGGAAAAGGTTGAAATCAGGAAATACAACATCATCTATAAGTGCGTTGAGGAAATCACGGCTGCCATGGAAGGTATGCTTCAGCCCGATACGAAGGAAGAGGTTACCGGTATGCTTGAGGTCCGCAACACGTTCAAGGTTCCGAAGGTCGGAGTCATTGCCGGCTGTTACGTTACCGACGGTATCGTCAAGAAGACCAGCTTCGTGAACGTAATCCGCGACGGTGTCGTAAAGTACACCGGAAAGGTTTCGTCTCTCAAGCACTTCAAGGATGACGTCAAGGAAATCAAGTTCGGCTTTGAATGCGGTCTTGGAATCGAAAACTGGCAGGACCTTCAGGTTGGAGATCAGCTTGAGGCGTTTGAATACGTCGAGGTTGCCAGAAAGCTTGGAAAGACGCTTGCCGAGGAAAAGGCTGAAATGGAAGCGACAAAGGCTTCTGAAGATGCAGCCGAGTGATTTGCTTGTTACATTGGGCAGCATGTCCGCTTTGTTTTGAACGGTTCATGCAGTCCGATTGCAATGCGGGCAGAGTTGGCCGATAGGTGTGACTTTGCCCTGCATCTGTGTATGGTGATTTATCGTTCCGAAATTTTACTGGAGAAAAAATGGGGCAGTATAGACTAGAGCGTTTGGGTGAGCAGCTCAGGGAAGAAATTTCCAAAATGATTCTGACTCATCAGATAAAGGATCCCAGGGTGAACGAATTCATTTCGGTCAACCGTGTAGATGTTGCAGGCGATTTGGCGTATGCAAAGGTTTATGTTTCTTCATTCATGGATGACAACTCTGTTCGCCGTGCAGTTGCAGGTTTACAGAGTGCCGCAGGTTTCATACAGTGCAGCATCGCAAAAAAACTGACAATCTATAAATTCCCGAAGCTTACTTTCATTGCGGATTTCAGCATGAAGGAAGGATACAAGATGGTTCAGACCTTGAATGCATTGGAAAAGCAAGATGCCGAAGCCAAAGTCGAAAAACAGTGAAAGCGTTTCGGGCGTAATGCTCTATGCCAAGGCGCCCGGACTTACGAGCTTTTCTTCACTCTGGAGCATAAAGCACGCCCTTGGAACCGGAAAAGTCGGTCATACCGGAACTCTGGATTCTTTTGCAGAAGGGCTGCTCGTCGTTTTAAGCGGAAACCTTACTCATCTGGTTCCGCATATCACTTCATTTAAAAAGACATATCAGGCTGTCGTCTGTTTTGGAGTTGAGACCGACACCTTGGATCCCGGCGGAAGAATCATCGGAAAAGGTGACGCTCCCGACAGGGAGTCCATAGAACGTGTGCTTGAAAAATTCAAGGGAGCAGTCCTTCAGGTTCCTCCCGTTTACAGTGCACTCCACGTTGACGGTAAGCGTGCTTCCGATGCCGTAAGGGACGGACATCAGGTAAAGCTTGAACCCAGACAGGTTTTCATTTACGGAAACAGGCTCCTTGACTACAGGCCGGCCGATGAAAACGATCCCTGTTCGTATGCGCTCATTGAAGTCACATGTTCGAAGGGAACCTACATAAGGGCCCTTGCGCGTGACATTGCATCGGAACTTGGCAGTGTCGCCCATCTTTCCGCACTCAGAAGGACCCGGGTCGGACCGTTCAGTCTTGAAGATGCCGCATGCTACGGTTCGCTTTCCGAATTTACGATTGAAAACGGAATCAGAAACGACAGGTTTTTCGCTGAACTGAGGGATAATCCTCCTCCGCTTCCGGCTGAAAGGAAAAAAGTGACTGACAGCGAGGAGACTGTGAACGACATCAGGTCACATCTGCTTAAGTTTACCGAGAGCCTTGCATTTACGTGCGGACTTAAGGTTGATGAGCTTAAGCCTGAGTTTGAAAGGCCGTTCAACAACGGAAGACCCCTTCACGGAAGCATGTTCAGACGCATCGTAAAGCCGGAAGAGGTCGAAACTTCGGAATATGATTTTGAAAACGAAATCGCGGTTTTCTATGAAGACGGATCCTTTGCCGGAATGATCGTAAAGGGTGATTTCAGGCTTTCATATGGATTTGTCGTTCCAAGGCAGATTGAAAAAAAATCCGTTTCCGATTGTGGAGACGGGTCAAAAAAAAAATCTGCGATGAGGGTGTTTTCCTGGAAGCAGATTTCGGAAGGTGAGTTTCCGTCGGAATGGAGAAAAAGGGGAACGTCCCTTGCTGTCGGAAGTTTTGACGGAATGCATCTTGGACACAGGGCCTTGGTGGATGCCGTCCTGCTCGGAAAAAAAGAGGGACTCGTTACCGGTCTTGTGACCTTCAATGCACCGTACCGTTCTTTTTCCGGATCCTGGGGAGGCGATGTCCTTACGCTCAGACAGAAGATTCGGGAAATGGAATCCCTGGGGCTGGATTTTGCCGTGGTGATTGACTTTTCCCCTGAATTTGTTAAAATGGATGGACATTCGTTCATATCTTCGCTGGTCGATTTCTGCGGAATGAAGGCCATTTCTGAAGGACGTGATTTCCGATGCGGATACAAGGGATCCATGAATATGGATAAGATGGAATCCCTGGGAAAAGAATCCGGCTTTACCGTAAGGAAGCTTTGCGACGTGATTTACAGGGGCGAAAGGGTCAGTTCATCCAGAATCAGGACTTCGGTTGCTGAAGGAGACTTTTCGTCGGCTGAGGGGATGCTGGGCAGAAGCTTCGTTTACGACCTTTGCGGCGCATCGATTGACAGGCTTTCCGAGGGCAGATATTCCGTTTCTCTCGTTGAAGGTGGACAGGTGCTTCCTCGGGACGGAAGTTTCAGCGTCAGTCTGATTTTGGACGGCGGTTCGGAAATTCCAGCGGAATGCAGGATTTTTAGGGACGAAAATGCCGTAAGGAGATTGGAATTTAATCTTCTTGGTGATATGATTGGATGCGTTCCGCCTGAACTTTCGTTTGACGGGATGGTTTTTAAGGCATAAACAATGCTGCATTTGCAATTCTTGTTGTCTCCCGGAGTTTTGTTGTACTTCGGGGTGGGCCTCAAGGTTTACATTGCGGCATGGTAATATATGGGACCGGGTGATTAATCAGGCCCCGATAAAAGAATAAGGAGAATGCTAATGGCACTCACAAAAGAAACAACAACATCAGTTGTCAGCAAATTCGGTGCAAACGACAAGGACACCGGATGTACAAAGGTTCAGATTGCACTTCTTTCTGAACGCATCAAGCAGCTTACAGCTCACTGCAAGGCTTTCCCGAAAGATACGACTGCTTCACGCAGCCTCTTGAAGGTAGTCGGACAGCGCCGCAAGATGCTCAAGTACATGCAGCGTACAAATCTTGAAGGATACCGCGCACTTATCAAGGAACTCGGAATCCGTAAGTAAGACGACGTTGAAGGCAGCCTGATGGAATGAATTCCTTCAGGTTGCCTTTAGTGTTTATGTAGGTTCCGCAGATGCGGACTGGACGGCCGGCTGTTCAAACGGTCCGTCCTTGTGGAAAAGTAAGAATCAATGGAAATTGAGGAAGAAAAGAAAGAAATGGTAGAAAGAGTAACCAGAAAAATCGGTGATACGGAGCTGATTCTTGAAACCGGAAAAATCGGCAAGCAGGCAAACGGTTGTGTGTATGCTCAGTTTGGCGGAACCGTTGTCATTGCGACCGTATGTGCGTCCAGTGAAGCAAAGGAGGGACTTGATTTCGTCCCTGTAACGGTTGATTACAACGAAAAATTCTATGCCGCAGGAAAGATTCCGGGCGGTTTCGTAAAGAGGGAAGGTCGTCCAAAGGATAAGGAAATCCTTGTCAGCCGTCTTATCGACCGTCCTATGCGTCCTTTGTTCTATCCTGAGTTCGGACGCGAACTTCAGATTGTGCCGACCTGCGTTTCAATCGACGGAGTAAATCCTCCTGACATCCTTGCAGTAATCGCTTCTTCTGCTGCCGTTACCATAAGCGACATTCCGTTCCAGGGTCCTGTTGCAGGTGTCCGCGTTATCTATGTAAACGGCGAATATATCCTTAATCCGACATACGACCAGATGTCAAAGGCTCAGCTTGAGATTGTCGTTGCCGGTACAAAGGACGGCTTCACGATGGTTGAAGGAGGAGCAAACGAATGTTCCGAAGACGTAATGCTCGGTGCACTTGAAAAGGCTCAGTCATTCATCCGCGACATGTGCATTCTTCAGGAAGAACTGAAGGCAAAGTGCGGCAAGGAAAAGCTTCCTCTGGTTCCTTCAACGGTTACCCTTGAAAATAAAGACAGGATTGAAGCAGAAGCCACTCCTCTCATGATGGAAGCATGCTTCAAGAAAGGCAAGCTCGCCCGCGGTGAAGCAGTCAAGGCCGTAAAGGCTCAGGTCGCTGCAAATTATGCAGAACAGCTCGAAGATGAGACTCAGAAAAAGCTCTTCGATTCACTCTTCGACGACATCCAGTACAACCTCCTCCGTCAGAGCATACTTGAAAAGGGTGTTCGCATCGACGGACGCGGAACTGAAGAAATCCGTCCTATAACATGTGAAATCAACGTACTTCCAAGACCTCACGGAAGTGCACTCTTTACACGCGGCGAAACACAGTCCCTTGCAGTCACCACTCTTGGAACTGCAATGGATGAACAGGTTTACGACGACATCGAGGGAGACAGGAGCGAAAACTTCATCCTCCATTACAACTTCCCTCCATATTCCGTAGGCGAAGTCGGAAAGCTTTCAACCGGACGCCGTGAAATCGGACATGGAAACCTTGCACGCCGTTCACTTGCACCGATGATTCCTGGACGCGACGAATTCCCGTATACAATCCGCGTGGTTTCAGAAATCATGGAGTCAAACGGTTCTTCATCACAGGCATCTACATGCGGCGGATGTCTTTCACTTCTTGCTGCCGGCGTTCCGATGAAAAAGATGGTTGCCGGAATTGCAATGGGTCTCATTACCGACGGACCTCAGTACAAGAAATATGCAATCCTTTCCGACATCCTCGGTGAAGAAGATCACCTTGGCGACATGGACTTCAAGGTTGCCGGTACGCGCGACGGAATCACCGGTTTCCAGATGGACATCAAGATTGCAGGCGTTTCAATGGACATAATGAAGAAGGCTCTTGCTCAGGCAAAGGCTGGACGCAACCACATTCTTGACATAATGGAAAAGTGCATCGACAAGCCTCAGCCCATATCTCCTTATGCACCGAAAATCGATTCCCTCAAGATTCCTGTAGATAAGATCGGAGCACTGATCGGACCGGGCGGAAAGAACGTCAAGGCTCTCTGTCAGCAGTACGGCGTCACAATCAACACTGACGACGATGGAACCGTTACTATCTACGGAAAGACCGGAGCTGCAACGGATGCCGCAAAGAAGGCCGTAAAGGGAATCTGCGAAGATCCTGAGGTAGGAACAATCTATCAGGGAACCGTAAAGCGCATCATGGACTTCGGTGCGTTCGTGGAAATCCTCCCGGGAAAGGAAGGGCTCTGCCACATTTCAAAGCTTTCAAGGCAGCGCGTCGAAAAGGTTACCGATGTGCTCAAGGAAGGACAGGTAATCCCTGTTAAGCTTCTTGAAGTCGATAAGATGGGAAGGCTCAACCTTTCTTACATCGATGCCCTTGAATCTCAGTCAAACTGACGTATAGCCGGTTTTCGGGGAAATTATTTTTGACCCCGATTTCCGCAATTTTTTGAATGGCATGCCATCCGTTTGAAAGGTTTTGAGTTTTGCTTGAAATCACGATTGACGGGGCGTGCACGGGCACTTCTGAAAACGCTTGTTTTTGGAGGTGCCCCATCTTTTTTTATGATTAAAGAGACTCTTTTACCCAACAACATAAATCTGGTTACGGAAACCGTATCGACTGCGAGGACCGTAGCCGTCGGCTTTTACTATTCCGTCGGATCAAGGTTTGAAGGTCCGGGGGAAAGGGGAATAAGCCATTTCTGCGAGCACCTGCTTTTCAAGGGAACCGGCAGATTTTCACGCAGGGAAATTTCATGCACCTTCGACAGGATGGGCGGAACCTTGAATGCATTTACCGAGCGTGATGACGTTTGCGTCTATGCAGTTTTCCCGTCGTCGGAGGAAAATTTTTCCCATGTCATGGACATACTGTGTTCCATGGATTCCGACTGCATTTTTCCGGAATGCGAGATTGAGAAGGAAAGGTGCGTCGTTGAAAATGAAATACGTGCGGTTGAAGACGATCCGGAAGAATCTTCTCTGGACGCACTTGCAGAATCCGTTTGGGGCGGATGTTCGCTCGGACAGACCATTACCGGAACCGTGGATGACGTCGAAAAACTGGATTCGGCTAAAATCAGGGACTGGTATGAAAGGTTCTTCGTCCATGGAAAACTGACCGTATACGTCACCGGAAACTTTGACCTTGAATCGGCTGAATCATGGCTTGGAAAGCTTCAGCTCCACGCCCGGAATGAAAAAATCCCCGCGGATGGAATGAGGGTCTGGAACAGGGGACCTTTTTTCATCGGATCGAAATTCGGCCAAAGGCAGATTTACGTTTCAAGCCAGATAAAAAGGCCTTTCGATGAAAAATCCTATTGGGCCATGACGGTTTTCAACGCACTTTGCGGTGATACGATGTCGAGCCGCATGTTCGAGGTACTCCGTGAAAAAAACGGACTGTGCTATTCGGTATACAGTTTCTTTTCATGCTACGAGGACAACGGAATCTGGTCGTGCTATGCATCTTGCGACGGAGACGGTACTGAAAAGGCCCTTTCTCTCATGATGAACGAACTTGATTCCATACTTAAGGACGGTTTTTCCGATTCCGAAATATCGGATGCAAAGGGACATCTGTGCGGAGAGGAAATCATGGGTGAAGGGGACATGGAATACGTGATGCGAAGGCTTCAGAAATCCCATTCGCTTGGACTTCCGCTTTACAGTACGGATGAGATACTTTCATCTATACGGGCCGTGGAAAAAAATGATATCATGGATCTGGCTCGTGAAATCCTTCAAAGGGAGTGCCGTACGGTTTTGGTTTACGGTAAAAAACTGAACAGAAAAAGATTGGAGAAGGTG
>CACYBG010000163.1 GCA_902772605.1 uncultured Spirochaetaceae bacterium | reverse complement strand
GCACTTCTCGCCGGAGCAGCATGCCCTGACGACGGATGCAGGTATTCATCATACATCGGATACATACTCGGAACCGGAATGAACGGTGCATACATCCAGCCTGCAGACCCAGCATACAAGGGACTCAAGGAACAGATCATAGTCTGCGAGAACGGAAAGTTCGATAAGGTCGCACGCTCAGATTTCGACGTCGAATATGACAGGAAATCCGTAAAGCCGGGAACGTCAATCCTTGAAAAGATGTGTTCTGGAGCTTACCTTGGACCGGTTGCCTACGAGGTCATCCATACTGCGGCATCCGAAGGTCTTTTCTCGGACAAATTCTCCAGCAGCCTCCTCAAGATTGAATCCCTTACGCTGATTGAAGTCGACAGGTTCCTTCACGGCCCGTACGGAACGAATTCAATCCTCGGTGCAAAGGCTGCGGAATCGGCAACACCGGAGGATTACGACATCCTGTTCCAGCTTCTTGATGCAGTCGTCGAGCGTTCTGCAAGGCTTTCGGCTGCAATACTCACCGCATGCGTAATCAAGAGCGGAAAGGGTACGAAATCAACGGAACCCGTATGCATACTCTGCGACGGAACGACTTTCTTCAAGACCTACAAGATTCAGGAAAGGGTCAAGGGATACCTTGAGGACTTGCTTGTACGCCAGAGAAACCTCCACTATCAGATCATAGAAAGGGACAACGACATCACCCTTGGAGCTGCAATCGGAGGACTCATAAAGAAATAGTCCGGTGACGGTGGAAAGCCCTTGAAATTCTTTTTTTGGGTTTTCCCCGATTTTTTTCGGACCCGCGGACCGAATAAGCCGAAGAAATCAGTCGGAAACGGTTTCACGGGCGGATGGAACGAAGTTTTTTTATCAAGACTTTATTTCATAATCCGATAAATATAAAAAAAGGAAAAGGGTCCTTTACGGGAAGCTCTGAAAGCGTCTGTTTTTTGGAGGCAATCCCGAAACGGCGATGCTTGAAATCCCTGAATTCCAAGGATTTTGAACTCGTCGGCAATTCCGGAAACCGCTTAAGACGGCTTTTGGAATGGCTTCATTTTAAGGACACCTGAAGGGGATATACAGTGGCACGTGCAAAAATTCTCGGAAAATCAATCGTTCTCATAATTTTCATAATAATTCTGGTCCTTTTCGGACTGATGTGGTTCGACTATCTAGGAATAGTGCAGATGAAGAAGGTCTTTTCACCTGTTTACAGGCTTTTTGGACTTCAGCCGCAGACGACCACTGCAGATTCGTCCCCGAACGACCTGTCTGAGGCCGACCTTGACAACGACAGGTGGGCAAAGCGTCTTGAGGCTCTCGACATCCGGACTGAAGAACTGGATAAGCGTGAAGCCGACGTTCAGGCCGGTGAGGATAACAATACCCAGATAGCCCAGGAACTTGAAGATCAGAAAAAGGCCCAGGAGGAGAGGGAAAAAACATTTAACTCCCAGGTCAGAATGTACGATGATAGAAAGGTAAACATCGAGCAGATTGTTCAGAATCTGAACGGTATGCAGCCTGAAAAGGCGGTTGCCATCATCGTTGAGATGGACGATCAGGATATCATAGACGTCCTTCGTCAGGCAGAAGCTGATGCGCAGGGTTCAGGTAAGGGATCAATGGGTTCCTACTGGCTTTCGTTGATGCCTGCCGACCGTGCAGCTGAAATCCAGAGGAAGATGGCGAACAAGCCTACTTCAATTGTGGACGAAGACTAAGGTTCTGCAGTCGGACATGCCTCGGTGTTACACCGGAGGTATTACCGATGCAGACAGTTAACGTTCAGTTCCTTTCCGGCAGAAAGGATGTCAGTCAAGCGGCTGAATCTGAAAAGCCTGTAAATGTCAGCGAAAATTTAAATTCCAACAGAAAATCATTCAAATCTATCCTTGAATCCGTGAAGGCGGAAGGCATGGAGGAAAAGAAAACTCCAGAAGCCAGGCAGACCGGATTGCGTGCTGATGAACAAACTTCCCGTGCAGAAAAAAAAGTTTCAGTTGATGACGGTGAATGTTCCTCAGTCAGAAAATCAGTTGCGGAAAACGATGCACCTGAAACGAAGGAACCGGTAGCTTCCAAGAAAAATCAAAGGAAAACAGAAACAGAAAATAATGAATCTCTGGATGATGAAAACTCAATCACCGTGGAAATCGACATGGATTCATTCGTTCAGGACGATATGGCCCTTGCTCAGTCAATTGCTGCAGCTGCGGATGTTGCCGTACAGGATGTAAAGTCCGAGACGACCCCGGTACAG
>CACYBG010000162.1 GCA_902772605.1 uncultured Spirochaetaceae bacterium | reverse complement strand
GATTTCGCTCCATTTAAAATGAAGTGAAATCATTATATAAAATTCAAGTTACATGGTCAAGCGTCCGAAAGAAAACGCTTAGTCAGCCGCGGCAAAACCGGTGTTCATCGAAAGAAGGAACGCCTCGTTGTCCTTGGTCTTTTTCATCTTGTCCATGATAAGCTCAAGTATATCGGCATCTTCCATCGGGTTAAGCACCTTGCGCAGTATCCAGATTTTCTGGATTTCATTTTCGGTAAGGAGAAGCTCCTCTTTTCTTGTACCGGATTTTTTGATGTTGATTGCAGGGAAAAGCCTCCGTTCTGCAAGCTTTCTGTCCAAATCTATTTCGCTGTTGCCGGTTCCCTTGAATTCTTCAAATATGACTTCATCCATGCGGCTTCCGGTTTCGATGAGCGACGTTGAAATGATTGTAAGGGATCCGCCCTCCTCGACGTTTCTTGCAGCACCGAAGAATCTTTTCGGCTTATGGAGTGCATTTGAGTCAACGCCTCCGCTAAGGACCTTTCCGGATGTCGGAACGGTCTGGTTGTATGCGCGTGCAAGCCTGGTGATGGAATCAAGAAAGATTACGACGTCCTTCTTGTGCTCGACAAGACGCTTGGCCTTTTCAAGGACCATCTCGGCAACCTGAACGTGCCTTGCAGCCTGTTCGTCGAATGTCGATGAAATGACCTCGGCCTTAATGCTCCTTTCCATCTCGGTGACTTCCTCCGGTCGTTCGTCAATCAGGAGGACAATCAGGTACACTTCAGGATTGTTTGTAGTGATTGCATTGGCTATCTTCTGCATGAGTATGGTCTTTCCGGCCTTTGGAGGAGCAACTATCAAAAGTCTCTGTCCCTTTCCGATCGGTGCAAAAAGGTCTACGATTCGCGTACTGAGTTCGGTGCTTACGGTTTCAAGCTGAAGTTTTTCATTCGGATAGAGAGGCGTGAGGTTTTCAAAAGGTATCCTTGTCTGTGCAACGTGTGGCGGGTCGTAGTTAACAGATTCAATCCTCAGCAGTGCGAAGAACCTTTCGCCTTCTTTCGGACTTCTGGTCTGACCGTAAATGGTGTCGCCCGTCTTGAGGTTGAAAAGCCTGATCTGGCTGGGCGATATGTAGATGTCGTCGGGACCCGGAAGGTATGAATTCTGAGGACTTCTCAAGAATCCGTATCCGTCGGGAAGAATCTCAAGTGCTCCGCTTGCAAATATTATTCCGCCGTGTTCGGTATGAGCCTTGAGGATGGTAAAAATCAGGTCCTGCTTCTTCATCGGTGCAAGATCGTCTGCTCCGATTCCGTACTGGGTTGCAAGTTCCCTGAGTTCAGGCATGCTCATCTTGGTCAGGTCGTTTATCTGCAGGCGGGGCTTTGATTCGTAATCCTCGGGATTCTCTATCCTCTGGTCGGCCTCCACCGCTTCCATCCTGGCCTGGGCGTTCCTTTCGTAGTTTCCGTTCCTGTAGTTGCCGTAACGCCTGTTTCCACCATACCTGCCGTTGTTATAGCGTCGCTGCTGGTAGTGATTTGCACCGCCGTTTTCGTACTGTCCCTGCCTTTCATATCTTTCGGACGGGGCATGTCCCTGCTGATCCATGGTCTGTCCGCCATCCTGTGAAGCCGATTCCGACTGCTGTGCGGACGATGCAACCGACGTTGAGTCGCCGGATTCCGAGGGAACCTCACGTTCTTCCGGTGCACTTTCCACCGGAGTTTCTTCAGACGGGGCGGTTTTCCTCACGACCCTTCTCCGTCTGGTCTTAGGAGCCTCTTCAGACTTTTCTTCCACGGCAGAAGCACCCGTTTCTGCGACCGATCCGTCAGACTGACTTTCATCTACGGCGGGATTCTGTTCAGGATTTTCCGTTTCCGAATTTGTACTGCGGCGTTTTGTGAATGCCATTCGATTTCTCCATCCTATGTATAAAATGAATCTCCCTGAATAAAAATAAAGAAGGGAGTGTTTTGGAAAGCTTTCATCAGGGAACCTTTCGGTCGGCCTTACACTTCAAACCGACGGTTCCAAAAACATTTCAGACCTCACGTCTGCATTATGCTTGATATGTTTCGGGATTATAAAACAAAATTGCATTTAATGCGATGCAGGCATCGATAAAGCGAACCGCACCGTCCATTTAGTCCTGTTGATTACATTAACCCATAAAATCCGCTTTTTGTCAACAATTTATTTTCCGTAACGGAAATCTACCGGGGAAATCCATAAAAAAAGTACGGAAATCACCGCAAAAAGGCTCCCGGATCAATCAAAATGACGACAAAAACTCTGTTTTATGCTATATTTATGTTTAAAATCGGGCTTTTAAAGTTGGAATAAGTTTTTTAAAGCTACCCTAAATTCCGATTTTGGAAACCCATTTAAAGCATGGAGGCAGAAAATTGATGCACACGTTAAAAAAAACATTCCTTACGCTTGCCCTTGCGCTTGCGTTCGTATCGGCG
>CACYBG010000161.1 GCA_902772605.1 uncultured Spirochaetaceae bacterium | reverse complement strand
TTCTGCTAAATGATAAAGGCTCAAAACAGGAGATAGAGTCAGAGTTCAACAGAATCTCCAAGAAGATAAAGCCGGATGATGTTTTCGTGTTTTATGTCTCCGGTCACGGAAGTTTGGTTGGTGGAGACTATTATTTCATAACCCATGACTTTGCCGACAGCGACGGTGACATCGATGAATATGGAATCTCCAAAAGAGACATAGCTGATTATTTTACGCCGATAAAGGCAAGGAAAAACCTGATTATTCTTGACTCCTGTCATTCTGGGGCGGCAATAGATTCCGGTGCAAGGGGAATGGATGAGGCTGTTGCCATAAAGCGTCTGGTACGAGCGACCAGACAGGCCACGCTTGCGGCATCGGGAGACACACAGTCCTCCTGGGAAGGCTACAACGGTCATGGTGTGTTTACATACGTCCTTGTAGAAGGCCTTGAGGGAAAGGCCGACATGGATGGAGACGGCTATGTTTCCGTCACGGAGCTTGCATTGTATGTCGAAAGGGAAGTTCCGATTATAGCCGAAGAAAAGATGTCAAGTCCACATAAGCAAAATCCCAAGAAGGAACTGAAGGATCAGGATTTCCCCCTGGCGGGAGCATCTCATTAATATATTTTTTCATCAAGGGGGTAGCCGTTTTGTTGTCGGTCTACCCCCTCTCAACAGCTTCCCACTCGATTATGTTCCGCTCGGAGGTGGAAAAATTTACTCCGATTTTGAAAAGTTTCCGTCTGTCAGTTTCGTAAGGTTTTGCGTATCCCTGTTCTTCAATCTGAGCGAGTGCTTCTTTTGCGCTTGAGTCCCGCTTGAACTCGAAGACATAGATGTAGTCGTCGGCTTCAACAATGCAGTCGGCCCTTCCTTTTGCGCTGTGCACTTCGGTTCTGGCATATTTTCCGAGAATCAGAAGCGAGATGTAGATTACGTTCTGGAAATTCTGCTCCGTGACTGTTTCTGTGTCTCCGCTTGTCGGGTATGGAAGGATTGCAAAAAGCGATGTGAACCAGTCCCTCATTCCGTCCGTGTCACCTTCTTCAACGGCATCGTCAAGTACATCCACATTAAAATAGGAAGATTTTTTTTCTATGTTCAGATATGTGGGTGCGAGTGCGTTCAAAAATCCGTATTTTACTTCACCGTTCGGGAATCCCAGCTTGTAGGAATTCTGTTTCTGGTTCCATGATTTTATCGTTAGGTAGCCGGACTGGTACAAAAGCGGAATGGGATTGTCGTTCTCCGGGCGGTAGTCCTTGATTTCGGATTCGCCGAGCTTTATGTTGTTGTCGTTGAACCTTCTCACGTCAAAATTGATTTCGCTCAGTTTTTTAATCAGGAAGGTCGGGGTTCCTGTCTCAAACCAGTAGTTTCCGAATTTTTGGTTTGAAAATGCATTGAGCAGGCTGAACGGATTGTATATGCCTTCTCCGCTGTCAGTAAACCGGTAGCCGTCGTAACGTCTTTTAAGTTCGGAAAGACATTCGTCTTTTGTCATTCCGAATCTTTTGGCCAGGTCTTCAATCTCCGGGGCAAAACTGTTTTCAAGTTCCTGTTGCGTGATTCCGCATATCGAATCAAAACGGGATGACATGGTTATGTCCTGAAGCTGGTTCAGGTCGCTGAAAATTGACACCTTGCTGAACTTCGTTACCCCGGTGAAAAATACGAAGCGGAGGTATGCGTCACAGTCTTTCAGGACTGCAAAAAATCCCTTGTAGAGTGCGCGGTTTGCTTTTTCCTGTTCCCCATTTTCTCCAAGGTTTTTCAGAAGAGGCGTGTCATATTCATCGACAAGTACGACAACGTTTTTTCCTGTTTTTTCGGAGGCATGCTGAAGGGCGTTTTTGAAGCGCGAGACCAAATCTGTGCTGTCTGAAGGAAGACCGTATTTTTTTTCAAAATCATTCAGGGTGTCGTCGAGTTTTCTTCTAAGGCCGTCCTCGGATGTGAACTCTCCGCTTGCAAGTGAAAATTTCAGTACCGGGTAAACCTGCCATGGGTTTTCGGATTCTTCTTCCTTGTCATAAATCCAGAGTCCCTTGAAAAGCTCCTTCTTTCCTTCAAAATATGCTTCAAGGGTTGAAAGAAAAAGGCTTTTTCCGAATCTTCTGGGGCGGCTTAAAAAGTAGGGCTTTCCCTGGGTTCTGAGATAATAGATATACTTTGTCTTGTCAACATATATGTATCCGTTTTTGCGTAAATCTTCAAAACTCTGAATGCCTATCGGCAGTTTGCGTAATTCTTCCATAACACCGAAGTATAGCATGGAACTTTGTTTTCTGGAATAAGTTAAGCGCGCTGTTCCCTAAATCTGAAATTTTTTGAGTAGGAATTATTAAAAATCCCTGTCGATTTTATTTTGAACCCATTGTAGAAACGAAGTATGAGTTCATTCAAATGGTTCGGCTCATTTTTGGGCAAGCACAGGGGCAAGATGATTGTGGGGCTTTCCA
>CACYBG010000160.1 GCA_902772605.1 uncultured Spirochaetaceae bacterium | reverse complement strand
GGCTGCTGTATCGCACCAAGGAAAATCGTATCGGGTTCGGTCACTGCAAGCACGTACATCAACGCCTTGAGGCTTTCGACTCCGTATCCGACGTTCTTTATGTATCCCACGGCAGGAAGAACCCTTCCGTCATCGCTCAGAGTAGATACGAAGAAATCGTCGGTAACGTCAACGCCACATTTGTCCCAGGAGAAGAACCTGTTTCCGGCATGAATCGTATAGACCTTTTCCGCAAGATGACGGTTCCAGTCCAGGTTCAGCGTGAAATTCCATTTCTGGCTCATGACCTCGCGCTTTGATATTCCGTCTCCCTTGACCGTAGGGGCGACAAGTTCGGAAATCTTCGTAAGCTTGCCCGTAAGAGGCTTTACAAGACCGTCCACTACCCACTTGACGAATCCCGGTGCACCGACGGAAATCTTCTTTCCCGAAGACTCCTCTGCAGGCGGATTCTTGAGCCAATAGTTCAGCGCCTCATCCTCGATGTCCTTGTCGAAGGGTTCCCCGGTGGTAATGGAATAGAGTGCACCCTTTTCGTTGTATGCGGCATCCTCAAGATAGATTACATCCTGAAGGCGACGCCTGATTTCAGGGATTATGGACGTTATGTTGGAATACTGCTCCTTATCGGGAATGACGTATCCCCACGGAAGGCTCTTCCTTGTATGATTGAAGATGGTCTGGAACGTTGTCGTGTAAAGGTTCTGGAACGGTATGGAAATCGGCACGCCACGGCTCAGGTATGAACCGTAAACCATCATGTCCACAACCGTCTTTTTTCCGACCGGACGAAGCTGCATGTACACTTCAGGGGAATCGGTGAAATAGATTACGATTTTTTCCGCCTCTCCGGTAAAGCGGTTCCTGTACAGAAGCCATGCACCGCAGGAACTTCGGTTGAAGGACGGTTCATCGACAACATCGACTACCGTATTGCCGACCATGTGGGTGACCTTGAGGAGCGTTGAAGGAGTGACGACGATGACGGTTGACTGCCCCTCCCTCTCGGAGCGGACCTGAAAAAGCTTCTCCTGTGAATCCGAGTAGATTTCAGAGGGACGACCGTTAAGTTCGGAAAGTGGCGCAAAAATCCATGATTCAAGCACCGCACGGCGGACTTCGGTAGAATCCGGGACCGAAAGCCTTATGTAATCGGCAGATGCGGTTCCCAATGCAAAGGCGGCGGCTAAGGCCATCATAAAAATCCGCTTCAACGGAAACGAGTTTCTCATTTATCCATCCTCCCGGACTGAAAATCCGGCCAAAATTCCGGGGAAAAGACGCTGCATTTCCGACTGAGGAGAGCAGGAAAAATCAGTTCCCCATAGCACCATCGGCATATTTTACCTCAGGCTTTACAACTGTTCCGTCCGGACAGTGAATCATTCCGTCGTCACCCTCGTCTGGATGCCTTCCGATTGGGGCGTTGCTCAAAAGAAGCTTGAGCCTGTTCAGCTGGTTGACTTCGCTTGAACCCGGATCATAGTCGATGGCCGAAATGTTTGCATCTGGATAGCGCCTCTTCAGTTCCTTTATCATACCCTTTCCGGTTACATGGTTCGGAAGGCAGGCAAACGGCTGTACGCACGCTATGCTTGGAACTCCACCGTTTATGAGTTCGACCATCTCGGCGGTGAGGAACCAGCCTTCGCCCATTATGTTTCCGATCTGGACTATGTCGTTTACGCCCTTCATCAGAGTGTAGATGCTTTCAGGCGCTTCAAAACGACGGCTTTTCCTGAGCCTGCGCTTTGCATATCCGCGGTAGAATTCCATGAGCCTGACGAACATGCGTGCATTTTTTTCGGTCTTCTTCGGGAATGCAAGTTCCTTATGGCGGAAGATTCCGGTACTGAACGAATAGAAGAAGAAGTCTGCAAAACTTGGAACGTTCGCTTCCGCACCTTCCTTTTCAATCGTACGGACAATCTGGTTGTTTGCGGTCGGGTGGAATTTGACCATGATTTCTCCGACAACGCCAACCCTGGGCTTTTTGACCGGCAGCAAAGGAAGCCTGTCAAAGTCGTCGATTATTCCGCGTATGAGTTTCCTGTAATGATGGGGTCCGACATGCTTCAACGCAACTGCAGCCCGCGCATCCCACTTTTCATAGAGTGCATCTGCGCTTCCCGGTTCGGCTTCGTATGGACGGGTCCTGTACAGACACTGCATGAGAACGTCTCCTATGACGGCAGCCCTCAACGCCCTGTGGAGTGCAACCAAAGGAATCTTGAATCCAGGGTTGCTTTCGATTCCCTGCATGCTGAGTCCTACTACCGGGACGTTTTCAAATCCAGCATCCTTTACGGCACGCCTTAGGAATGCAACATAGTTCGTTGCCCTACATCCACCGCCGGTCTGGGACATTATGAGCGTCGTATTGTTGACGTCGTACTTTCCGCTCTGAAGTGCAGCTATCATCTGTCCGGCAGTCAGTATTGACGGATAGCAGGCATCGTTGTTTACGTACTTGAGTCCGACTTCCACAGCCTTAGGATCGACTGCATCCAGAATCACCAGGTTGAATCCGCTGTAATTGAATACGTGCTGGAAAAGCCTGAAATGTATCGGGCTCATCTGAGGACAGAGTATCGTGTGCTTTTTCCTCATCTCCTTGGTAAAGACGATTCTGTGGTATGCCGCACTCTTTTTCGGGAGCTTCTTTCCGCT
>CACYBG010000159.1 GCA_902772605.1 uncultured Spirochaetaceae bacterium | reverse complement strand
TGAGGACCCTTGCCGACTTCATCAAGTGTAAGAACATAGAGCACAGGCCTTCCAGCGGAAGTTCCGATGCTTCGGGTGCTGATTTCACGATCATCCTTGGAACGGACTGGGACGGTCGTTACGTCAGGGGCGGATACGTAAATCCCGACAACATAAAGTCAGAGGAGCCTGCAGAAGGGGAAGCGGCCCCGGCTGAAAACTGATCCGTGGGGATGCATTGACCTGTTCGACGCTGAGTCGTCAGGCGGATATGCTGCGGTGATTTAATTGCATTTGAAATTGGACCGTCCTGAAACTGATGTTCCCGGGCGGATAAAATGAACGGCGGAAATCCTTTTTGGAACTTGAACCGCCTGTGAGGTTGATTTTAGTTATGGAAAACAATGAAAAGACAGATGAAGTCAAGGCTATGGAGATAGCGCGTCTCATGGAAGACGGAAAGGGCCTTGACGTTACCGTGCTTGACGTTACGGGTCTCAACAGCTGGGCTGATTATTTCGTTATCGTTACGGTTACGAGCAGCGCGCACTGGCAGGGACTTTACAGGACAGTAAAGGAATACATCGGTGAAAACGGCATGGAAATCCACAAGACCGTAAGGAAGGACGTACATGGCGATGACTGGAACCTGATTGACCTTGGCTCCGTCGTGGTACACCTCATGTCGAAGGAAGCAAGGGATTTCTACGAGCTTGAAAAGCTTTGGCATGCCGGAAAGGTCCTTAAGGGGAACGGTTCCGCACAGTAGTTTTTGAACGGACTGATTTCCATGTCGATTGGAAGTCGGTCCTTTTTTTGTCCGTTTCATCATACGGCATAAAAAAACACCCCTGAATCGGGACTTTCATCCTTGGTCAGGGGTGCATTCAATGCGTTTGGAAGCAGAGTCTAGAAATCGTCTTCCCCGTCCATCATGTCGTAATCGTCGTCACTGTCTGACGGTTCGCCGTAGATTTCATCGTCAAAATTCCTTCTGCGGTTGTCATAACCATCTTCGGCTTCCTGGTCATCGAAGGGTTCGTCGTAGTCGTCATCGTCTTCGGGATAATCTGCGTCGAAATCGTCGTAGTCGTCGTCATCTGCGAAATCATCTTCGGAATCGTCTGCGTCGTCTGACTCAAAATCATCATATTCTTCGTCAAAAGAAAATCCTGAGGCTTCGAGATCCAGAAAATCATCATCATCGAACATGGAATGCTCCTTAAGAAAGAACGGAATGGACTGAAGAATTTCAGCGTCTTCCAGATATCTGATTGAGGCCAGTGAAACTTCGGTACGTCGCACCAAGGCTTCAGAGGTCGCGAAAGGTATCGGTCCAGGACCTAACGGATCGCGTATAGAGATTAAATGTTACGTTGCCTTTTGTCAAGGGAACGCGGTTTTAAAAATCCGGGATCGGGGTTTTGCGGAGGAAGATAAGGGGACAATGGCTCTTTAAGCCGATCCTTACGCTATGTATGGGGGTTGGAAAGGACTTTTTGCGGATAGGATGCACCGTACTCTATGTTTTTGTTTGACAAACGGCACATACGCAAATATAATAGACCTGTTCGATGCGGAACCTCTGATTAATACTCTGATTAATACAGGAAGCATTAATCAGAGGTTTTAATGACGCATTGCAGGATATCCTGTTCGGAATCTTCGGATTTCGGTCAGGTTTGGCGTTCGTTTACGGGAGCCCCGGATGCTTTGGATTTCGGGTCCTTCCTTTACATGGGCGTTTATGAATCATCGGTTTTTAGGCTTTTCGACATCCGTGCATGTCCCATGCCGTGTAGACAGGGCTTAATCTGGACTTCTGTGATGAGAGTGGACAAGCTCCCGAAGAATTTGGCACTAAAGATTTACCGAATTCCTGCCGATAAAAAGTAAAATGGTTCCGTGTAGTTAACAGGGAAATTTACAATTCAAGGAGAATTGAATGAAAAAAGGCGTAGTCATTTTAGGAAGCCTTGTTCTTGCGTTTGCATTCTGTATTCCAGCAGTAGCACAGCCAAGTACGAAGGCCGTAGAGACAATCGTTATCGATAACTTCGATACACCGGATGAGATGGATTGGACTTGGGGAGTTCGTGCCAGTCGTTTTGTTGCTGAGGGATATCCTATCGTAAAGTCTTTTGAAGGAATTCCAAATTCTCTTCGTCCATATCATAAGGATTCAGATCCAGCGGCACAGGTTATTGGAGCCAAGGTTGCTTTCGACCGCAAGGGCGACAACTGGTTCGAAGTCTATCCGCAGAATTCAGAGGGAGCCGAGTATGAGATTCCTTTCGTGGGAACGGTAACTCAGGTTGATTTCTGGGTTTGGGGTGCAAACTACAACTACAGGCTTGAAGTTCTCATCCGTGATGCCGATGGTCGCGTACATGTTCTTCCGGCTGGAAGCCTTATGTTCCAGGGATGGAGAAACATCGTAATCAACGTGCCGACATACATCCGTCAGCACTCACGCCTCCGCTCAGGACGTCCTAACCTTACGTTCGTAGGATTCAGGATTCGCACTGATACGAGCGAAGCTGTTGATGATTATGTAGTCTATTTCGATCAGCTGAAGTATACCACCAACACTCTGGCAAACGTATATGACGGCTACGATCTGAAAGATGCAGATTTCGGTGACAAAGAATAAATAAGAGAGGCGGGTACAAAATGAAAAAATTAAGCGTAGCTATTATGGCACTCGCAGTAGTTGCTGCCGGTGCATTTGCACAGAGCCTTTCAGATCCGGATGCTTCAAACATCGGAAACGACAGCGCTCGTCAGGCTCTTCGTGAAGTAAGCGTAGACCGCTTTGAACGCGAAGGCTCTTGGACAGTACATATTTCACCTGACTACGGTGTAATGTCAGGTCGCCTTTTTGACGGTGGTCCTGCTGCAAAGGAACCTCTTGAGG
>CACYBG010000158.1 GCA_902772605.1 uncultured Spirochaetaceae bacterium | reverse complement strand
GAAAGCGCTCCAACAACATTGGTTGAGAACGTATCAAAGGCTGATGCTGACAAGCTCATCGCTGACATCGAAGCAGCTGGTGGAAAGGCTAGCAAGAAATAAATTTCACGGCGGGGATTTTTGGTCCTCGCCCGTATTCCTTGAGGTCTGTGCATGACAATCCTGCGCAATGACCTTAAGGCATCTGAAATTGGATTTTATGAGGCTTCAAAAGGCCGCTCGAAAAAACGGGTGTGCTTTTTGGGGCTTTCTGTGTCATTGAAAACATGTTGGCTGAATCAGCTTTTTAAGCAGTAGAAGCCATACCCGCAAAAATGGGCGTAGGATGGAACTGAACGTTTCTAAAAAGGCGTCCGAAACCAGGGAATCGGATTTACCGGTTTTTTCTTCCTTGGATGGACTCTGTTCCGTGTGCTGAACAAAGTTTTTGTTTGTAGCAGTTGCAGAGTACCGCATGAACCCCAAAAAGAGGTAACAATGTTCGCAAAAACCAAAAAAATCGAACGTAAGTACATCGGAAAGGATATCCAGGACTTCATGGAGCTTCCCGATCTTATCGACATCCAGCTTTCATCATTCGAAAATTTCATTCAGAAGGAACGCCTGGACAAGGGTGAACCGCTGTTGAATCAGGGACTTGAATCAGTCTTCAGATCAACGTTTCCAATCGAAGGTCCCAACGGCGACGTAGTTTTGGATTATGAAAGATATGTTCTGGATGAAGAAAACATCAGATACAGCGAACTTGAATGCAAAAAGAAGGGCTTGACCTATCAGGTTGGAATCAAGGCCTTCATCAACATGACCTTTAAAAATGATGGACACATTTTCCAGAAGGACGTCTACATCGGAAACATTCCTTTGATGACGGACCGTGGAACTTTCATTATAAATGGTGCTGAACGTGTAGTCGTCAGCCAGATTCACCGTTCTCCTGGAGTCATCTTCAAGAAGGAAAAGGGAATCTTCTCAAGCCGCATCATCCCTTACCGCGGTGCATGGCTTGAATTTGAAATCGAGCAGAAAAAGACTGATCTCATTTATGCAAGGGTAGACCGCAAGAAGAAAGTCCTTGCAACCATGCTTTTGCGTGCATATGGATATTCAACCAGGGAAGAAATCATCGATTGCTTCTATAAGTCTGAAGAAATCTCAGTGCCTTCAAAGGCTGAAGAAAGGGAGAAGCTCGTAAACAAGGTTCTTGCACGTGCCGTATTCGTCACAGATGAAGCTACGGGTGAAGAGAAAAAGCTTTTCCGTGCAGGTTCAAGGCTTCGTCCGCATGATTTGGACGATTTGGCCGTAAACAAGGTTGAAAAGATTACCGTCATTGTTTTCGATACCAGGAAGAATTCCAACAGCGAAGACGAAAAGAACGAATCCCTTGACAGCGACATCATCATCAACTGTTTTGAAAGGGAAGAAATCATGTTCGCTAAGGAAGGACAGGAAGTCCTTGACGAACCGAGCAGGGAAGACTGTATTTCCAGGGTTTACACTGCCGTTCAGCAGACTGAAATCGTCACCATCGAGCAGGCTGAAAAGGAAATGAACGGATGGTTCTTCAATGAGCGCCGCTACGATTTGGGTCAGGTCGGTCGCTACAAGATGAACAAGTGCTTCGGATACAATCCTGAGAAGACCGAACTTACGCTGGTTAAGGAAGACATCATCAATACAATCAAGAGACTGATTGAAGTATATAACAATCAGGACCTTCTGGATGATCAGGATCACCTTGGAAACCGTCGCGTACGTTCCGTCGGAGAGCTCTTGACCAATACTTTCAAGACCTCATTCGCAAAGATGGAGCGCATTGCAAAGGAACGCATGGGGCAGAAGGAAATCGAGACTCTTAAGCCTGCGGACCTCATTTCAAACAAGCCGATTATTTCAGGCGTAAAGGAATTCTTCGGTTCATCACAGCTTTCTCAGTTCATGGATCAGTGTAATCCACTTGCAGAACTTACACACAAGCGTCGTCTCAATGCTTTGGGACCGGGTGGACTTTCACGTGACCGTGCAGGATTCGAAGTCCGCGACGTTCACTGGACCCACTATGGACGCATGTGTCCTATCGAAACTCCTGAAGGTCCGAACATCGGTTTGATCGTATCTCTCGCAATCTTCACGCGCATCAATGACTATGGATTCCTTGAAGAACCGTACCGCAAGGTTGTCAACGGAAAGGCTACAAAGGAAGTTCAGTGGCTTGATGCAATGGAAGAAGACAAGGTGTACGTCGGTCAGGTAACCGAGGGCATGAAGGAAGACGGATCATTCCCGACAGACCTTATTCCTTCCCGTCACCGTGGAAACTATCAGCCGCGTCCGGCAAAGGACATCCAGTACATGGACGTTTCTCCGCGTCAGGTTATTTCCGTTTCTGCATCATTGGTTCCATTCCTTGAACATGACGATGCAAACCGTGCTTTGATGGGCTGTAACATGCAGCGTCAGGCAGTTCCTCTCCTCTTCCCGGAGCCACCGCATGTCGGTACGGGTATGGAGCGCAAGACTGCAATGGATTCCGGCGTTCTTGTAAAGGCAAAGCGCGACGGAGAAGTTGTTTGGGTTGAAAGCGACCTCATTAAGATTAAGCCGGCGGGAATCAAGGGCAATGTGCTCGATGAATATCCGCTTCTCAAATATCAGAAGAACAACAGTGATACATGCAATCACCAGAGGCCAACCGTTCAGGTCGGTGAAAAGGTCAAGAAGGGAGATGTCATTGCAGACGGTCCTGGAACATTCAACGGTGAGCTTGCACTTGGACGCAACATTCTTGTCGGATTCGTTCCGTGGAATGGATACAACTACGAAGACGCCGTCCTTATCAGCCAGAGGGTTGTAAAGGAAGACATGTATACTTCAGTCCATATCCATGAATTTGAAGTTGATGTCCGCGAAACGAAGCTCGGTCTGGAAAGCATTACGCGTGAAGTTCCGAATCAGCCTGAAAGGATGCTGGACAACCTTGACACTGAAGGTATCGTTCACGTCGGTGCAAAGGTTCATTCCGGAGACATCCTTGTCGGTAAGGTAACTCCTAAGAGCGAAACCGAGAACACTCCTGAATTCAAGCTGCTCAATGCAATCTTCGGTGAAAAATCCAGGGATGTAAGGGATACTTCCCTCAAGCTGCCTCATGGAGTGCAGGGTGTCGTCGTCGGTGTTGAACGCCTCAGGAAGTCTGCAGGCGATGAACTTCCGGGCGGAGTGCATGAAAGGATTAAGATTCAGATTGCCGACAAGAGAAAGCTGGTCGTCGGTGATAAGATGGCTGGTCGTCACGGAAACAAGGGTGTCGTTGCACGCATCCTTCCTGAAGAAGACATGCCGTACCTTGATGACGGTACGCCACTTGACGTATGTCTGAATCCGCTTGGTGTTCCTTCCCGTATGAACATCGGACAGATAATGGAATCCGAACTTGGCCGCGCCGGAAAGATTCTGGGAGAATTCTACGATTCACCTGCTTTCCAGACTCCGTCACAGGAACAGATTGCTGAAAAGCTTGCCGAGGCAGGACTCTCAAAAGACTGTCGCCAGATGGTGCACGACGGATTTACCGGAGAATATTTCGTCAATCCGATTTTTGTCGGTGTAATTTACTTCATGAAACTGCACCACTTGGTTGACGACAAGATGCACGCCCGTTCAACCGGACCTTATTCTCTGGTTACGCAGCAGCCGTTGGGAGGAAAGGCCCAGTTCGGAGGTCAGCGTCTTGGAGAAATGGAAGTATGGGCATTGGAAGCTTACGGTGCAGCCAATACCCTTCAGGAAATGATGACCATTAAATCCGATGACATGAATGGACGTTCAAAGGTTTATGAGGCAATCGTCAAGGGAGACCCGAGCGCTCCAATCGGCGTGCCTGAATCATTCAACGTTCTTGTTCAGGAACTTCGTGGCCTGGCTTTGGATTTTACCATTTATGATGACAAGGGTAAGCAGATTGCTCTTACCGAACGTGACCAGGAACTGATTGATAAGCAGGGAGCTGGTTTTGACAAGGAGGATGAAAATGCGTGATATTCAGGATTTTGCAAGCCTTAAGATAAAACTGGCTTCTCCGGAAAACATCCGTGCCTGGTCATACGGCGAAGTTAAAAAGCCAGAGACAATCAACTATAGGACTCTCCGTCCGGAGAAAGACGGTCTGTTCTGTGAAAAGATATTCGGTACAACGAAGGAATGGGAATGTTACTGTGGAAAATTCAAGAGCATCCGTTACAAGGGTGTCATCTGTGACCGCTGTGGCGTTGAAGTAACTCATTTCAAGGTTCGCCGTGAAAGGACCGGTCACATCGATCTGGCCGCACCGGTAAGCCACATCTGGTACTACAACTCAACACCTACTCGCATGGGACTCCTTTTGGACCTCCAGATGAGTGCATTGCGCAACATCCTGTACTATGAAAAGTACATCGTCATCGAGCCGGGCAGCACGACCTTGGAAAAGAATGCACTTCTGACCGAGGAAGAGTATCTCAGCGCGAAGGAGCGTTACGGTGATTCTTTCCAGGCCGAGATGGGCGCGGAAGCAATCAAGTATCTCCTTGAAAATCTGGATCTGGATGCTGAAGCTGAAAAGCTCCGTGTCATCATGCGCGAAAAGGGAAAGAAGGTCGATAAGAGGACCCTCAAGAGAATCGAAATAATTGAAGATTTCCGCCGCTCCGGAAACAAGCCGAGCTGGATGATTCTGGATGTAATTCCTGTCATTCCGCCGGATTTGCGCCCTATGGTACAGCTTGAAGGCGGAAGGTTTGCCACAAGCGACATGAACGACCTTTATCGTCGCGTACTCAACAGAAACAACCGTCTCAAGAGGCTTGAGGCACTTTTTGCTCCGGACATCATCATCAGAAGTGAAAAGCGTATGCTTCAGGATGCAGTCGATGCACTCTTTGACAACGGAAAGCGCAAGAACCGCATGATCAAGGGAGCCTCAAACAGGCCTCTCAAGTCAATTTCCGACCTCCTCAAGGGTAAGCAGGGACGTTTCCGCCAGAACCTTCTCGGTAAGCGCGTAGACTATTCCGGTCGTTCCGTTATCGTCGTCGGTCCTGAACTTAAACTCTGGCAGTGCGGACTTCCTGAAAAGATGGCACTTGAGCTCTTCAAGCCTTTCATAATGAAAAAGCTTGTCGACAAGGGGGCTGCAGGAAACATAAAGAAGGCTAAGAACCTTGTTGAACAGGGAGCTCCTGAAGTTTATCAGGTTTTGGATGAGGTCGTCCGTGAACATCCGGTCATGCTCAACCGTGCTCCTACGCTTCACCGTCTGGGTATCCAGGCATTTGAACCTGTCCTGGTACCGGGAAAGGCCCTTAAGCTTCATCCGTTGGCATGTAAGGCTTTCAACGCCGACTTCGACGGAGACCAGATGGCTATCCACGTGCCTCTGACTCAGGCTGCACAGATGGAATGTTGGACGCTCATGCTTTCAGCACGCAACCTTCTGGACCCGGCAAACGGTCAGACCATCGTTTATCCTTCTCAGGACATGGTTCTTGGAATCTACTATATGACTTCCATCAAGCCGGATAAGGAAACCGTCGGTGGCCCTGTAAAGGTAATCAAGGATGGCGACAAATTCTCTTCAGAACCGGTGATGGCTTTGATGAAGTCTTACATCACTCCTGAAGAAAGTGCAGAAATCAAGCACAAAATCTATACGTCCCTGGATGAAGTTCGTCTTGCAGCTACGACAGGTGCGATTGCATGGCAGGCGGAAATCAAGGTGCTCAAGAGCATCCTGAAGAAGTGCGTTCATGGAGATACCGAAGCAACACTGAACGAAAAGTACATCCTCACGTCAGCGGGTCGCATTGCGTTCAATGAAGCCATGCCGGAAGAAGTCGATTTCTACAATGAAAGGCTCGGCGACAAGGCTCTCAAGGCGATGATTGAATCCGTCTACCACACTGAGCAGACCAGCGACAAGATGATCAAGAAGCTCGTTGCGGAAAAGTACGGACTTACATCACTCAGCGATGAGGATATTGACAGAATCTGGAATGATGCCGAAATGATGGCTGTCATCAACAGAATCTACAATCGTCCGAAGAACGATGAATTCGACTACGATGAGTTCCTCAAGGTCATAAACTGCATATTCAGGATTGACAGGTCTTGGTTGACCGTAACCATGCTGGATGCAATCAAGGCGACAGGATACAAGAATGCAACGTTCTATGGAGCGACTCTTTCCATGGATGACATTCTGGTTCCACGCGACAAGAAAAAGTTCGTTGAAGACGCAGATGCAAAGGTAAGCGAATTCATTGAACAGGCAAACAACGGTATCATCACCGCACACGACAGATACGTTGAAAGTACCAGAATCTGGGCAAGTGTCGGTGACAAACTGACAAAGGCCATGTACCGCGAAATGGGTGAGGATAAGCATGGATTCAACACCATCTTCATGATGGCCGACTCCGGTGCCCGTGGTTCTGAAAAGCAGATTTCTCAGCTTGGAGCCATGCGTGGTTTGATGCAGAAGCCTAACGGTGAAATCATCGAACTTCCAATCCGCTCAAACTTCAAGGATGGACTTTCAGTTATCGAATTCTTCATCTCAACGAACGGTGCCCGCAAGGGTCTTTCCGATACGGCTCTTAAGACTGCTGATGCAGGTTACATGACCCGTCGTCTGGTTGATGTTGCACAGAACGTCGTTATCAACGAAGAAGACTGTGGAACAATCAACGGTATCGATTACAGGGCAATCAAGAAAGGTGAGGAAATCGTCGAAAGCTTGAGTTCACGCATTGCCGGACATTATTCCGCTGAAAGGGTCCTTGATCCTGTCGATGGAGTTCTGCTTTGCGACGTAAACGAGTATATAGATGAAAACCTTGCAAAGAAAATAGAAGCTGCCGGTGTTGAAAAGGTTAAGCTCCGCACCGTACTTACCTGCGAATGCAAGTATGGACTCTGCGTCAAGTGTTACGGAAAGGACTTGGCACGCAACAAGATCGTTGAAATCGGTGAAGCGGTCGGAACCATTGCCGCACAGTCAATCGGACAGCCTGGTACACAGCTTACGCTCCGTACCTTCCATACTGGTGGTGCTGCCGATACGTCTGCATCCGACAACTCAATCAAGATGAAGTATGCCGTCTACATTGAAAGCATTTCAGGTGCCCATGTAATTAAGGATGGAAACTGGCTCTTGACCCGTCGTGGCGTCATGAAGGCTGCAAAACTCTATTCAAAGTATGCATATGCCGATGAAAAGGAAATCCTTGTAAATGACGGAGCATTCGTCAGAAAGGACAAGGCAATCCTTAAGCAGAAGGTTGAAATCTATCCTTCAGACAACGGATACATCCACATCAATAAGAAGGATAAGATGATTTACCTCATCAGTAAGATTGAGGATACTGTCCTTGAAAACGGAAGTACGATTTATGCCGATTACGTCAATGGCGATAAGGTTGTTGCCAAGGGTGAGGCTATCGGTAAGACCTTTGAAAACGCAGAACCGATCATCTGTGAACAGGATGGATATGCTGATTTCGAAGATGTGCTTCCTGGCGTTACGTTCAATGAAAGGGACAGGTCAATCTCAGAAGTCCACTTGGATTCAAGGCAGCCGAAAATCTTCGTAAGGGACGGAGAAGCTGGAGAGGTACTCGGTACATACTTCCTTCCTGCAAAGGCAACCGTTGAAATTGCAGAAAGGATAGATGCCGACCACTATTCAGTTCAGAATGGTATTCAGGTAAAGGCTGGAGACGTTCTGGCAAAGATTCCTGTCGAAGGAACCAAGGCTAACGATATTACGCTCGGTCTTCCTCGTGTTTCCGAATTGTTTGAAGGACGCAAGTCTAAGGATCCTGCTGTCATTGCACAGATTTCCGGAAAGGTACGCTTTGGAAAAATTACAAAGAGTAAGCTTGCCGTTGACATCATCGATGAATTTGACAAGACTTATGCCCACCACATACCGATTCAGAAGCGTCTTCTTGTTCGCGATGGAGACTATGTAAAGGCTGGAGATCCGCTTTGTGCAGGTTCAAAGGATCCGCATGACGTTCTTGCCGTACTCGGTGAAAACGAATTGCAGAACTTCCTTATGGACGAAATCCAGAGCGTTTACCGTTCACAGAAGGTTAACATCAGCGACAAGCACATCGGTACCATCATCCGTCAGATGCTTAAGAAGGTTGAGGTCGTAAAGGTTGGAGATACGAAGTTCATTTTCGGTGAACAGGTTGATAAGTATGTATTCCGTGAAGAGAACGAGCGCGTGATGGCTGGCGGTGGAGAACCTGCAGTTGCACGTCCAATGTTCCAGGGTATTACAAAGGCAGCCCTTGCAACGGATTCATTCATTTCAGCATCTTCATTCCAGGAAACGACAAAGGTCCTTACCAATGCCGCTATTGCCGGAGAAACCGACAACCTCCGCGGTCTGAAGGAAAACGTAATCATCGGTCACATGATTCCTGCTGGAACCGGTATGAAGGCCTACCACAACATCAAGCTTTCCGACTCTTCAAGTGAAGATTTGGATTCAAAGATGATGGAAATCCTTGAAATCCGCCGTCAGGAAAGGGAACTTGCTGCCCAGGATGAAAGGTTGGAAACGGTTTCATTCGATACTTCCGATGAGGACTGAGTAAAAAACTGAAAAAATCGAATTCGTCAGGAATTCTATTGACGGAATCTTGCCGAATTCGATATAGTAAAGAACACCTCTGCAAACAAAATTCGGAGGTGTCCTGTTGATTTTGCCGGACCGTTCGACTTTTCGAAAAACGGCTTCAAGGACAGTGCAGATTGGTCGCTCGCAAGCTGATCGGCTGTCCTAAGGTTGAATGCATTTCATTAGGTTTGGAAATGCAGGCCTGAAAGGTGATGGCAAAGTTACCGCATAGGTCTTTCCATGCAATACTGTCCGAGGTGCTGCTCGGCATAATATAGGAGAATAGGCGATGCCTACAATAAACCAATTAATTCGTAAAGGACGTCAGTCCGCAGCGAACAGAACCAAAGCTCCCGCGCTT
>CACYBG010000157.1 GCA_902772605.1 uncultured Spirochaetaceae bacterium | reverse complement strand
TGTCTTACGGAATGTATGGAAAACATAGACGGCAAAAAGAATTTCTGGTATGCTGTGACAAGCAACAAGGTAATTTTTGACGCGAAGGATAGTTCTATAATTAAGACGGTCGTGCAGGTTGACGGACTTGGACGAGCCGTCATAACTATGTTTTGCATGAGGGATTAAAGAAGAGAAGATACAATAGATAATATCCCCTCTTACATAGTTCCTCGCTGGCCTGTTGGAACAGTTATAGAAAGAGGAGGACAGTAGTTATGAAAAAATTTTTTTTTGTTCTTTTATTTATCAGTATACCTTTCTTAGGTTATTCTAAAGAATACACTGTTTTTGAAATGTGTGATTATATTATTCAAAAGGTAATAAATTTTTATTCATGCAACAAGAGATTCCCAGAAACACTCGTTGAGTTTGAATCTGAAAGCTTGGATCTGGAGGAAAGATTGGGAAGGTATAATGAAGTAACCATTAATGGTAATGGGGAAAATTTTTTAGTAATTTCATTTAAAAAAAATGGTCATGATTATAAACTCGTAGACACTTTAAAAAAAGCTCATTTTTTTACGTTGCTTATAGACGGTAAAGTTTGTCGTGAATGTATAAAGGAAATTGAACGGTCATCAGAAGAATATTTTTTCCCTCCTATGATGGAAATGACAAATTTTGACAAGGATACTTTATCTTCTAACGATTTTGTAATATCTGAGTATAGCGATTGAAAAGTCAAGGTGTAAGGAAGATTAATACACGAAGCATTAATCAGCGGTTCCCAGTTCCTTATGGCATGGAAATTTCTGCTGTGTAATTTTTTTTGAGTTCTGCGTCCATCCATTCAAAATCATCTTGTGTTATTTGAAAATTCAAAAGGTCTACGTGGCCGTTTATGAATGATACTCCTTCCGCTTCAAGTTTCATGCGCTGAATGTCTGGACCGCCGAATGCAAAACTTCCGGAACAGAATCCCTTCGCGTTTACGACTCTGTGACATGGTGTCAGTTCGTTGCTCGGATTTTCATGCAGGACGTTTCCGACATGCCTGCGCAGATTGCAGTTTCCAATCAGTGCTGCGATTTGAGAATATGATGCGACCTTGCCTTTTGGAATCAGTCTGACCGCTGCATAAATTTTTTCCGAAAGTGAAATTTCCTTCATGCCGATTTTCAGTCTTTCTTTTTTCCGATTTTCAAATCCGGATTTTTCTTCTGGATTTCTTCGATTATTGCATTTGAAGCATTTTCATCCGGTAGATCGATTTCTGCAATTTCGTCTTTTTTGGAACAAAGGACAAGGAACTCAAGTCGGATTTCGCTTCTTGCACTGCCGATTCTTGCGGGGACAGCCTTTATACGTCTGAACGCCCTATAGATTTCTGCAAACGGCATGTAGTTGATTTTCATTTTGTTCTTGAAATAAAGGGCCGACTCTCCGATTCCGACCCTTCCGATTTTATTCGACTGTCTGTAATCGCTTTTCAACGTTTCCTTTTCAAAAACGGTTTCCGTCATGTTTAAGAATTTCATTGTCATACTCCGTAAAATTTCAAGACATTCTATCAGATTTGCAAATCAATTTGAAGACTTGACATAAGGTTCGGGACGGAATAACATAACACTTGTTATGTTGGATTTTGATACTGGCGATACGAAAGAAAATATTTTCAATGCTGCAAAAAAAGAATTCCTTGAGAAGGGGTACAAGGATGCGAGTCTCCGTCACATTTGCAGCGAAGCGGGCGTAACTACCGGAGCTCTGTATTTTTTCTTCAAGAATAAGGAAGACATCCTGGACAAAATCCTTGAACCCTTAATCGACGGATATAGAAAAATGGTCCGCAACCTCTTCAAAGGAAACGATGCTGAAAAAAAATCATGGAGCGGAGAATCTCAGTTGATTGAATATCTGTATCAGAATAGGGAGGCTGCAATAATTTTAATCAAGTGCCGACACGGTACGAAATACGAAGAGATATTCGAGTCGATTTACAACGGAATGAAATATGGCTTCAAGAGTCTTTTCAGGACCAACGGAATTAACGATGTCGATGATTCGTTCCTGGACATTTTGGCATCGATGAAAATGGAAGGGTATCTGAACATGCTCAAGGGCGATTACACTCTGGAAGAAATACAGGACCTTGCAGAAAAAATAACGGCATACTGGGATTCGGGATTTTTCGGTCTGGTCGAAAAAATGAAAGGCAAGTTTTAATTTCTTAAACTGCATCGGAATGTAACTAAATGATTCGTTCTGATGTTAAAGAAAAAAAAGGAGAAAAAAATGTTCGTTGAATTTGATTATGAACCGTTGATTGAAGATTTTCATGCAGACGGAGAAATGAAGATTGAATCGGTTTTGAAAATCCTGGAAAACTCCGGGAGCCGACATTCTGATTTGGCAGGAAACAATGTGCTTGAGGGAAGTTCGAACGGAATGGCCTGGATACTTACCGACTGGTATGTAGAGATTGATTCACGTCCAAGGTACGGTTCAAAAATCAAGGCTAAGACCTGGAGTCAGGGTGCCACATCGATTTTCGGTACTTCACGTGATTTTGAACTTTACTGCAACGGTGAGATTTGCGGAAGGGGAACGACCAGATGGGTTCTCTATGACGTTCTTTCGTCCAGGCCGAAAAAAGTTGAACCGGATTTGATGGAAAAATACGGCCCGGAATCGATTTCGGTTTTTGGCAGCGTGAAACTTCCGAAAATAACCGTGCCTGAATCCTTTGAAAGGGAAATCAAGCTTATGCCTAGACGCAACGACATCGACTTCAATTTTCATGTGCACAATCTCGTTTATGTTGACTATGCAATGGAAGTGCTTCCCGAAGACGTGTATCGAAAACATGACTTTAAAAAGATAAGGATTAATTATAAATCGGGCGTTAAGGAAGGCGAGGAAATCGTCGTAAAATATGCTCCGAGTGAAAAAGGTCATACGGTCTGCATTTTCGGAACGGACGGTTCATTGAAAACTGCAATTGAAATTGATTGACGGGCATCCTGCAAGAGCGAAAACTTTGCATAAAAAAACGGAGGTCAACGTGAAAAGGAAGCTGTGTGTACTGGCATTGTTTTTATGCCTGATTTTTGATATTGCAATTGCGCGCGGAAATGGTGACGTTTTTGATCCGAATGAAATTAAATCAGTCGATGGAATTTCCATATTGGACAAAAGGTTTAATAGAATGATGTCCCTCAATTCAGACCAGTTGAATCAATTCGTTTCGTGCATGAGTTTTTCAAGGAGAACGTCACCGAAAAAAACTTCATTGCATTATGCACTTTGGATTTCATACGGTTCAAAAAGCACCGTTCTTTATACGGACGGAAAGACGGTTGAAATTAAAGATCATTCGGTTCAGTATGAATTTGAAAACGACTGTTCAGATTTATTGAAGTCATTTTTTGCGGTTTATGATTATTTTCTTGAATCGATACCGAGGTCTCCGCTAAAAGACAAGGTATGTCTTTATGTAAGCGACTGGGCTGGAATTGAATATGTCCTCAGTGAAATTGAAGACGGCCGATATTATGTTCTGGAAATTGTAAACGGCTCTGGATTACCAGTCGTCTCCATCAAAGGCTTTGACGTGAAGTTGAAGGACGGAAGCCTTGGGCTTGACGATGGAAAGAGGATTTCAATTGAAAATGGAAGTTATCGGTTTTTCATCAATGAAAAAGAATATGTCTGCAAGATTTCGAGCGACCTTGACATTGACGTTTCTACTGCGATGTATGCCTATATGATGTACCATAGGTTTTAAAATCATGCCGACAAAAATTCTTTCTGATTTTTTCACTTCCCTTTTTGTTTCATCAATTGAAGGGGTAGGTCCGCAATTCGCGTGGGGTTTCATTCAGATGAATTTTTTCGTCGGTTATTGAAATGAAGTCTACGATTCGGTAAAGTCTATTTCCGTCGTGCAGAAGATATGTAAAGCTTGGCAGCATGGCATATGAAAGACGTACGATTGAGTCTTCCTCCGTATAAGAGTCCTTTACGTCATTGAATGAAAGCGGTCCCTTGAAAGTTCCGTCCGCATAAAAAGTATATGTGGACTTTTTGGAATCATTTGGGTCAACCCAAGCGCTTACTGCATTTTTTTCTTTTGTCGGAATCCTTGTGAATGCATCCGAAGGTCTGTACAGCAATTTAGGCTCTCCAGACGGAAGAAATGCAATGTTTCCCATATGTTTTCCATCGACAGTCAATTTTCCCGAGTCGGAATCGTACAGGAATTTACCGCTGCCTTCTTCTGTCTCCATGATGCCGTGGGGAAATGATTCGCATTCGTTTACGTATTCCAGACTGTAATATTTTATGGTGCCGCCTCTATCGGATGTGAATTCATATCTTGTTTCTGAAAATGGAGATTCGTAGGAAACGAGCGTGGTTCCCGATGCAATTTTTCCACCCTTAACCAATGTTCCGAGCCTGAACGGAGAAGCCCTGTTCCAGATTTCATATTCATTTTTTCCAAAGACGATGCTTGTAACGTTTTCCGGGATTTCTATTTCACGTTCAAATCTTCCGCTTGCATTTTTTGAATGTAAAATGGAAACGAAAACCTTGATTGAAATTACCGATGATTTTCTGTTTATGTCGATTTTGCTTACGGACATGGAACTGGATCCGCACAATCCTGACACTTCCAAAAATGTTTTTCCATCCCTCACGAATTCTCTTGCATTGAAATCAATGACAGAATCGTGTTCAAGAATATCCGTTAAACTTCCTGCAAATAAGGCAAATGAAATGTTGATAATCAAGAAAAAACAGAGTGATTTCCTTTTCATTTTTATCTCTCCCCGACTGATTGTGTACGCCGACATGCCGATATGCATAATGTTTTTTTTATCTTTTCGTCCTTAAAAAAGGCAACGGCATCAATTATATAGAATAAACCTGCATTTGTCGATATGGGAGAAATTCAAAAACTTGGAACCTGATGATTAATGCTTCGTGTAATAATCGACGGTTCCATAATCGTTAATCTGCTTTTGAATTGCCGGCGATTGTATTTGTCTGAAAGTTGGGATATAATTATGGTGCTGTTGGTTGTTCAGTTTTTCCGTAGAATCAACATCCAATATTCACAGTGAAATGTAATCGAATGGGGTTTATGCCGATGGAGATAAAAGAAGTTAAGTCGAATAAAAAGGATTATATGCCGCTTCTTTTTCTTGCGGATGAACAGGAAGAAATGATTGACCGATATTTGGAACGCGGGCGCATGTTTGT
>CACYBG010000156.1 GCA_902772605.1 uncultured Spirochaetaceae bacterium | reverse complement strand
GAAGAATGCGTCCACATAGTCAGCCCTAAGGTTCCTGTACCTGAGGTAATAGGCATGCTCCCACACGTCAAGCGCAAGTATCGGAATAAGTCCGGAACCGTCGCTGTACGGGTTGTCCTGGTTTGCACTCTGAACCACGGAAAGTTTTCCGTCCCCGTCTGTGCAGAGCCACGCCCATCCCGAACCGAACTGACCGAGTGCCGCAGCCTTGAGCTTTTCCTTCAGCGCATCGACACCTCCGAAATCCTTCCCTATCCTTTCGCCGAGTTTTCCGTCGGGAACCTTCTGCGGATTCGGGGAAAGAGTCGAAAAATACAGGTTGTGGTTGAAGTATCCGCCACCGTTGTTCCTGAGTGCCTTCCTCAGTCCTGCATCCGCCACTCCGTCCAGAGACGAAAGCACCTTTTCCACTGCAAGATCCGCAAGCCCCGCCTTTTCGGCAGCCTCGTTGAACGCCTTCGTATACGCCGCGTGATGCTTTCCGTAATGGGTCTCTACGGTAAGGGAATCGATGTGAGGCTCAAGTGCATCAAAGGAATATCCGAGCTTTACCTGTTCGTACATGTTCACCGTCCTTCTTTCAGTCCAGGGACTGATTCGTTTTGATTTTCCCCGCAATTTACGGGGGCGGATGGAAAGCCGTCCGACTTGATCCTCGTCCCCGACATACAATGCAGGGACCCCGCACGGAAATTGTAACATCAAAAAAGCCGTTTGGGAAACCTCCGGAAGGCAAGTCCGTTCCATTTAATCCGAAATCCGTTCTGAAAGCGCCTTCATGTTTCTATTGACAATAACAATCCCCATCGTTAGAATGTAATCCGATATGAAATCATTTTCCTATTTTGCAGGATTTACATTCTTCTCTTTCAATGCCTTTTCCTTTTATTTCTTTAAGGGGTCGATGGCAGGGTAAAGGCTAGAACGTACGGTGGTTTCGTCAGACGTCATGATGTGAATTATGGGTTCTATTCTTTACGGATAGGACCTTTTTTTTTGCCCGGACAATCCGGGACGATATGGAAACAAGGACTGCAATCCAGCTCGATGGAAGCTGCGGTCCAGGAGGATAAACGCCATGAACATGGATTTTGAAAGAAGGCTGGCTGTCCCTGCGGAAGTCAAGGAACAGTATCCGGTAACCGGAAAGGTACGCGGAATCGTTGAGGAAAAGAGGGCGGAAATCAAGGCCGTCATAGAGGGACGTTCGGACAAGCTCCTGCTGGTGATAGGCCCGTGTTCCGCAGACAACGAGGATGCCGTCATCGACTACATGAACCGTCTGGTTCCGGTGCAGGAAAAGGTAAAGGACAAGATACTGATGGTTCCAAGGATCTACACAAACAAGCCCAGGACGACAGGAGACGGATACAAGGGCATGCTCCATCAGCCGGATCCGAATGCAAAGCCCGACCTCTTCAAGGGACTGATTGCAACCAGGCACATGCACATGAGGGCTGTTGAAGAGACGGGTTTCGTATTTGCAGACGAGATGCTTTACCCCGACAACTATCAGTACCTGGACGACCTCCTCGGATATGTCGCAGTCGGAGCCCGTTCGGTGGAAAACCAGGAGCACAGGCTCGTATCAAGCGGAATCGAAGTGCCGGTCGGAATGAAGAATCCGACTTCCGGGGACTATGCCGTCATGATGAATGCAATACACGCTGCCCAGCACCACCACACGTTCATCTACCGCGGATGGGAAGTGCACTCCACGGGTAACCCCGACACACACGCCATCCTCAGGGGATCAACGAACAAGCACGGCAACAACCAGCAGAACTACCACTATGAGGACCTGATCAGGCTCTGTGAAGCCTATGAAGCGACGGACCTGAAGAATCCAGCGGCCATAATCGATACGAACCATTCTAACTCAAAGAAGAATCCGTTCGAGCAGCCAAGGATAATCATGGACGTACTGAACTCATGCGCACACAGCGAAAGCATCAGGAAACTTGTAAAGGGATTCATGGTTGAAAGTTACATCGAGGATGGATGTCAGAAAATCGGTGAGGGAATCTACGGCAAGTCCATAACAGACCCATGCCTTGGATGGGAAAAATCCGAACGCCTGATTTACGACATCGCAGACAGAATCTGACAAGCGTTCTATCGGTACCGGTCCGGACAAGGAGGCCTACGCTGCATCCGAATCCGGGACGGAGTGCAAAAAAAAAGCCATCCCGAGGGATGGACTCGCGACCGGAAGGACCCGGGGCAAAAAAAAAGCCGGCGGCCACCTGCTTTCCCGGGACG
>CACYBG010000155.1 GCA_902772605.1 uncultured Spirochaetaceae bacterium | reverse complement strand
CAAATCCTGAAGGTCGAGTTCAACGGCATAATCAAGATAATCCATGAACTGATCGGTTATCTCGACAATCGGTATGTCGTATATGTTGACCTTGTTCTCCTTGATCAGATGCAAAAGCAAGTCAAGGGGACCGCTGAATTCTCCGGCCGTAAAGCTCCTTTTTTTTCTCGATGACTCGGATTCCTCCGACAAATTCGTTTCAACCATAAATGCCCCACCACAAAACAATTGCGCCTCACCCCTTGGTTCCAAGACTTAAGGCCATCGGTGCTTCCAAAAGCCGCAGAGAGCGAATTCTGGAAACGACTTTCATTTTCCCACTTCAGTTCAGGACGGACCGACAGTCAGAACCGTCCAAGCCGGAATCCGGGGAAAAAACCGGAAAATCCGACCTGTTCATGTACATTTCAATCTTCTGGTCCGAAAGGGATGCAAGACAGTCCCTGTAGAACCCGGAATTCCAAGAATCGGCATCTTCATCCAAGATCTCAAGGAAAGGTACCAGGACGAATGCACGCTCGGTCATCCGTTCATGAGGAACGACAAGATCAGGCTCATCGATCCTCAAATCTCCGAAAAGCTCTATGTCTATGTCAAGAGGTCTTGGGCCGAAGCGAATCTCCTTCGATCGGTCCCTTCCATAGGAATCCTCAACGGCATGAATTCGGTCAAGAAGTTCCCTTGCAGTCCCGTCAAAGCAGCCGGATGCAACCATGTTGTAGAAATCATCCTGCTCGGACACGTACATCGCTCCGGTCCTATATATTGAAGAGAAAACCGCATCATGGAGGAACGAACAGATTTCGGTGCAGGCCCTAAAAAGTATCCCGCACGGATCAAGGCCGTTGAACGACCTGTTCGACCCCAAGCCCAAGACAACCCTTTCCATGGCGACCTAGAAAAGCTCTTCCGGAACCGGTTTGTCGGATGCAGCGGCATTTGCAAGGGATGCAGCCTTTGAAGACGACCTTGCAGACTTTTTCGGTTCCGCTGCAGACGTTTCAGCCTTCTTCAATTCCGGTGCAGGCACTTCGGCGGCCGGTTCTTCGGACGGGACTGAACCTGTTCCGATTCCCTTCGCCCTCATCTGCCTTTCGTATTCCCTTATCTGCTCGCCGGTAACGACTTCGCCTTCCTTAGTCCTGAGTACCTGACCAGGGAAAAGCTTCTCACGGATAAGATGCTCAAGTTCAATCTTGTATTCGGGATTGTTTTCTATGAACGAAACGGCATTTTCCTTTCCCTGTCCGACCTTTTCGTCTCCACGGGTATACCATGCACCCTTCTTGTCGATGAGACCGTGCTTTACGGCAGAATCGAGTATGGATGCGGCTGCTGAAACTCCCTTTCCGAAATAGATGTCCAGTTCGACCTTTCTGAACGGAGGAGCAACCTTGTTCTTTACGACCTTTACGCGGACCCTGTTTCCGAGTGCATCTTCGTCGCCCTTTCCGTCAATGGTTTCAATCCTGCGTATTTCAAGCCTCATGGACGAATAGAATTTCAAAGCGTTTCCACCGGTGGTCGTCTCCGCATTTCCGAACATGACGCCGATCTTCATGCGGATCTGGTTTATGAAAATGATGGTGCAGCGGCTTTTTCCGACGATTGCGGTAAGCTTTCTGAGCGCCTGACTCATGAGCCTGGCCTGTACGCCCATTACCGAGTCTCCCATCTCGCCGTCGATTTCCTTTTGAGGAACGAGTGCTGCAACGGAGTCGATAACTATTATGTCGACGGCACCTGAACGTACAAGGTTTTCACATATTTCAAGCGCCTGCTCTCCCGTATCAGGCTGAGAAACCCAAAGCTCGTCTATGTTGACGCCCAGGTTCTTCGCATATACGGGATCCAGTGCATGTTCCGCATCGATGAATGCCGCGATTCCACCGAGTTTCTGAGCTTCAGCCACGGCATGAAGGGCCAGTGTCGTCTTACCGGAACTTTCCGGACCGTACATCTCGATGATTCTTCCGCGCGGATATCCGCCCACACCAAGGGCCTCGTCAAGAAGGATCGAGCCAGACGGAATGACATCGACGGACGTAAGGTCGGTCTTGGTTCCAAGCTTCATGAGGGAACCTGTTCCGAACTGCTTTTCTATCTGCATCCTGACCGTTTCAAGAGCCTTGTTCTTTTCAGCCAGATTTGACGGTGCTGGTTCTTCTGTCTGTTTTGCCATAATTTTTTCCTCCAAAAAAAAAACGGGACGTTCACTCGGGTTGACGTTCTAATCGATTCGGAAACTTTTTCAACATTTCAATTGAAAACGTCCCTACATGTATATATATTCCATGAAAATCAAATTCCGCAAAAAAATCCCGTGGATTTTTCATTTTTTTTCAAACCGATGCAATGCAGGCATGGAAATCGATTTTCAGCGGCCGAAAGGAATTGATTTCCTCAGTCCGCATTGCCCTTGAGCGGATGAACGCCGCAACCGTCAAGGCTTATCTTTCCGTTCTTCACGGTCACCACTCCCAGGATTTCAATCGGCTTTTCGGGATTTACGGGAGAACGCCTTTCGGGTCGGAAAACCACGTCCACGGTTCCGTCCACATGTATTCCCTTGTGGTATCCGACGAAAAGGACGCATTTCCAAGATCCGTCGGCACACTCCTCAGGATTTGCAATCTTTCCCTTCCAAGCAACGTAGCATCCGTTGTAAAGGACGGGATCATTCTCGACCTTGGCATAGGAATAGTTGTCCGATTCGGGAAGGGTGTCGAACGTAAGCTCCTTGAGGAACATCTGCAGCTTCGACGCCTTGACCTTAAACGAGGCGGATGCATTGCTGTTCAGTATCCTGTTTATCTCCACGCGGCACGGATTATCCCTGCCGGACTGCCAGTACATCGCCGCATCTTCATAGCTTTTGACGACCATCTCGTTGTCCATTATGAAATGCACCGAATTCGCGCTGAGTTCACCTGAAAGGGCGTTCTTCTTTTCGTTTGCGGTAATCGCTATTCCGCTCAAATCGCCCCTCTCGCCGTTCCATTTCACGCCCTGCCTTGGTCTGTTTGCAACCACAGCCCACAGTACAAGGACCGCAACGATTCCGAGCAGTACGAAATTCCTGATTATGTCCGGATTTACGCCTACGCGGGGATAATACTTCCTGATTTTTCCGTTTGACTTTATGCGCTGAAGCTCTTCATAGTTTCTGCCGTTGGTGCGCATGAACTCGATGGCATCCTTGGCCACCCGATTGTTGGGATCTATGCTCTGAACCTGAAGGTAATAGTCAAGCGCATTGGTGTTGTCGCCGTGCCGGAGGAAAAGCGCCGCCTGTCCCAAAAGAAGTTCGGAATTGTTTATCCTGAGCCTGCGTGCAGCGTCATAATACCTGGCAGCCTTACCGTCGTCGTCTATGTAAAGACAGGACGTTCCGAGCGCCAGATAGTATTCGAAGCTTCCCCTGTAATTTTGAGCATAGGATTCAAGCATTCTTACGACAAGCCCGAATTTCCGTCTTCTCATAAGTTTTCGTGCCTGTTTGATTAAGGACCGACTCATCAGAAAATTACCCACCACATTTTTATGGACCGGAAATCTTGCCCGGCCGCGTTTTTTTTTATTGGGACGTCCTAAAAACTTCAGTCTTTCCAGGAGCCCCCGAAATCATGCCTCGATGCAAGCAATGCCATTTTTCAAGCAGAGGGCAAGGCATGAAATCCTCCGCACGAATCGCGACGTTTTGACTTCCCGTCCATCAAGGAGTTAAAACTCGGCGGCAACCGTAAAAAAAACGCCGGAAAGGAGTTTTTTGAACTGCATGCTTTTTATGGAAAAGAAATCCATACTTCCCTTGGGGATCATGGAATTTCCCGGGTCTCCACGTAAGGAATGCAAGTTCGAATCCGATCAGTGGGCACCCAGCTTTTTATTTAAACGTTTTAGCTTGGATTCGTCAATACCCAGACCGCTTTCACTTGCAGCAGAAACCAGTTCCCTGATGAATTCGATGTCCGATGAATCCAGCGAGACGGATTTTTCCCTTGAAAGCCTTTCATAGTCTTCCTTCAGGCTCAGGTATTCCTCTCCGGTAAGCTTAAGAAGGTAAAGGAGCTTTCTCTCCCTTTCGCTCCTGCCGATTTCATCCAGACGTGCAGCTGAATCAGATGACTTTGAATCCTCGGGATGACCCGTAACAATCATGGAATAGATCGACTGGGCCGAAGCGTAGTCGCATTCGTCGAAAAAGCATTCGGCAAGCCAGAACAGTGCTGAAACGTACATGGGACTTTCAGGGTTCCTTACGCAGAAATCGGAGAGCATGGCCGTAGCCTCGGTATTCCTGCCCAAAAGGTGAAGGAGCCTTCCCTTCTGATACCTGAGGCTTTCACCGGTCGGACTGTCGGGAAAACGGGCTTCAAACCTGTCGCAGTCGCTTACGGCGGCCTCATGGTATCCGGCATAGGCCTGGCTCATAATCATCATGTACCAGGTGCTTTCATCGTCTCCAAGCCCCCCGTTCACCGCATCGCGCAGAAGGAGTGATGCACGCGCCCAATCCTCGTTCCTGTATGCCTCAAGCCCCTTCAAAAGGGACTCGGAAGCGGAAAGGACCTTGCCGTCGGAATTCTGAGCGTACGAAGCGGAAAGACCGACCGCCACGGATAAAAATGCACAAAGGACAAGCCTTTTCAATGAAAAACGCCTCAGCTCTGCCATCCTAAAGTACCCCGGAAAAATGAAGATCCGGAAACGAATATGTCGGTGCCTGCATCAAGTACGGATGGAAGCGTCTCTGCGTTAATCCCTCCGTCCACCGATATGAGGAACCCGTAGTTTCCGGTATTCTTTATATCGGCAAGGGCGCGCACTTTTTCCACCGTATAGGGGATTAATTTCTGTCCGCCCCACCCCGGATTGACCGTCATCACAAGAACAAGGTCCACCATGGGAAGGAGATGTTCGATTGCGGATACGGGAGTGGCAGGACATATTGCAATGCCGGCCTTTTTTCCGGCTTCATGGATGGTCTGTACGCACAGGTCGGCATGAGCTGTGGCCTCGATGTGGAACGTGACCCAATCGGCACCGGAATCAATGTAGGACCGTATCGAAAGCTCCGGCCTGTCAATCATCAGATGGACGTCGAAAGGAAGGTCCGTGCACTTTCTAATGGAAGAAATGACGGACTGACCGTATGTTACCTGAGGAACGAAATGACCGTCCATTACGTCGATGTGGACGAGACCGCCTCCGTTTTTCCCTATCAGAGAAATCTCTTCACCCAGCCTGGAAAAATCGGCAGAAAGGATGGAAGGAGAAAGAATTGCCTTTTTCATGCCCCCGATGATATTCGATTTTGCAATGATTGTAAAGGAAAGTGGCTCCCGATTTCCAAGGACGTTACGGTCAGCGCAGAATGATCCGCATTTGTTTTTTTCAACGTTCCGTAACAAGGCTCCGAGAAAAAAATTTAATTTTTTTTCGAAAAACATATTGACAAAGACGTGAAAAGTAATTATAAATTGAATCTTTTTTAACCTGTACTTTCAGCAATTGACTATTTTTTCACACTTCTATATAATCATGATATGGAAACGCAGTCAGAATCAGCAATATTAAAGGCCCTGTCATTGATACGGGACGGCTCCCCGGAGCTTGCAAAAAAGGAACTGGAGGGGGCGTTTCTGAATGACCTTGAAAGTCGAAGGATACGGGTGATGACATCCTTCTGCATCTTCTGGATGGGCTATTTCAAGGAGGCCGACTCCGAGTCTGATTTTGCACGGGGCGACACCCTACTGAGGGAATGGACGGGATTTGAATCGTGGTCCAGGCAGAAGATCGGGGATTTTGAAAGCGAAGAGCTTTATGCGGACACCATGTTTGCATTCAAGAACTGCGTCTACGGCCGGGCACTGAAGGAATACTCGAACCTTTCATTCAGCGACGACACAAAGCAGCAGGCTGAACTGCTCAGGAAGACCGGACTCTGCGAAAAGAGGCTTGGAAATTACGACAGTGCACTCAAACTGCTGAGGGAGGCGAATTCCCTCAACTCCGGGCAGCCGGAGATAATTTCCGAGATGGCGGACTGTCTTGAACTCTGCGGGGACAGCAAGCTTGCAAGGATGCTTTACAGGGAGGCCTTCTTCCTAAACCCGGAAAAGGTTTCCATTGAAAACCTGGACTCTCCGCTCATACAGGAACTCGTTTCCAGAATCAGGGAGACCAAGGATTATTCCGGACGGCTCATGCAGGAATGGCTTCCGGTATATGGAATCCTGATGGGGGCGTTCAACGTCAAGAGGCCTCTGAAATCGCAGGAAATAGGCAGGCTCAAACAGAACATATATTCAAAGGAAAACGAGCTTAAGTCTGCCGAAGACAAGAGCACCATAACGCCTCGTCTTCTGAACCTTTACCTGTGGCTGATGGACCATTACCTACTTTCAAAGGAAAGCACCACGAAAATCAACGAGCTTCTTTTAAAGATCAAGCTCCTTGACGTTGATATATATGAAGAATATTTCAAATGACGCTGCCCCGGGCGGATTGAAAACCGTCTGGATACCGGCGGCAAGGCGGCAGGTCCCTTCGACCGATTCCGCAATCAGTTTGTAATTTTTGGAGACCCGGTGCGTGCAGTTTGCATGGCACAGGTTTTCCTCAGCATAGCCACATGGGGCTAGTTTAGAAATTTTAGGAGTTTTTATGTCTGAAGAACTTGAGAATTCTGTAAGCGAAATGCTTAAGGAAGAAAAATGGACCAGAGCCGGAATCAGCGGATTTAACCTGTCGGAGCTTGAGGAAATACTTGACAGGGCGAAGAAGGAAGGCTGCGAAAGACGGATCAAGGAGATTTCCGACGAACAGCTTTCACACACGAAAGACAGCATCGTGGCCCTCTACCTTTCCGGAATGATCGGCCTCCGTGACGGTTCCTTGGACAACAGCAACCTTGAAACTTTAATCGACATATTGGAAAAGAACCACAAGAGCACCGTAGTCGAACAGATATGCACTTCAATCCTCGTTACGGATCCGAACAATAAATTTGCACTCAGGAAACTGGCCGAATACTACAAGATAAACAACGACGACAGGATCTGGTCCCTCTACGAAAAAATCGTACTGATTGATTTCGAAGAGGCCGACATTGCAAAGACCCTTGCAGACAGGTACGAAAAGCAGCAGAACCTTGAAGCGGCAATTTCATATTACAAGAAGGCCCTCCTCCGCTACATCAATGCAAAGAACTTCACTGGAACGAAGGAAATGTGGAACAAGGTAATCTACCTCAACAGCTCCGACCTTGCAAAGGAAATGGATTTCCTCCTCACTGCAGAAAAGAAGGTTGCAAAGAACATCGGAAGCGACAGGGCAATCACACTTCTGGAAGACCTTTACCTCCATTTCAACAACATCGGAAACTGGAATACGGCCATATCCATGCTCAAGGCCATACTCGAGCTCGACCCGAAGGATTCAACCGCAAGGCGCGACCTGGTTGAATGCTACAGGAAAAAGTACGCCGAAAAGTCAAACCTGGACGCTTACATCCGCGATTCAGACCTGGAATCATCATTCCGCAACGTATTCGAGGCAATCAACGACTTTGAAAAGCACATAGCCTTCGACAAGGGAAGCTTCGTATACCACAGGTCATGGGGCGTCGGAAAAATCACGGGCGTAACCGACGACAAGCTCAAGATCAACTTCGGAAAGAAATTCGGAGTAAAGGACAACATCACCCTCAAGATGGCCGTTGAAGCCCTCCAGCCACTTCCGAAGAACCATTTCTGGGTAAAGAAGGCAACAACCAAAAAGGAAATCCTTGCAAAGGAAGTCAAGGAAAACGTGGTTGAAACGCTCAAGTCCATCATCAGGAGCTACAACAACGCCTGCGACGAAAAGCACATCAAGTCCGAACTCATCAACGTAGTACTTTCCCAGGGCGAATGGACCAGCTGGCATCAGAATGCACAGAAGGAACTCAAGACGAACAAGATTTTCGTCGTGAACCCGAACAACCGCGACCAGTACATGGTCAGGGACAGGGAGCTTTCACAGTCAGAGCGTCTGGGCAACGAATTCAAGGCCGAAAAGCAGTTCTTCCCGAGGGTCGACATAATCCTGCGCTACGTCGAGGATGAAACGGTTGACAGCTCAGACGAAACGTTCTCAGAAATGTTCAACTATTTCTCAAGCTACCTGAAGTCAATCAGCAGCGTAGACGAATGCACGGTCGGTTCATATCTCGTACTCAAGCACATCACGGACATGGGAAGGTTCACGAACTATCAGATGCCCGTAAAATTTACGTTCGAGACCCTTTACGGCGACATCGAGAATCCTAGGGAAATCTATGCAAACCTCAAGAATACGGTGTTAAAGGAAATTTTCCTCAGGAACATCACCTTCCTTCAGGATTGGGACGTACAGTACATAAAGCTCTTCCCGACCGTACTCGAATCAAAGATGATCGACACGCTGATTGACAAGGGCAAGATTGAACTGGTCAAGAAGCTTGTAGCAGACTGTTTCGACGATTACCGCAACAACAGGGAAGCCGTAATCTACTTCTTCAAGGAATGCCGCGACACGCAGTGGTACAAGGATGCAAACGTCCCTTACGAAAAGCAGCTCGTAACGCTCATCAACATCGTTGCAATCTGTCGCCTCGAGATGGACAACCACGTAAAGACGACCGAAAACAAGAAGATTGAAAAGGCTGCATGCACCCTGCTCTTCGGAGGAGAAAAGGCGAATTCCGACAAGAAGAACAACGTCCTTGACTACATGCTCGAAAACGACATTTCGACAATCAACAAGCTCTATACTATAATCAACGACGTCAGCGGGCTGGATCCGAAATACAAGAACCAGCTCAGGAACGGAATCATCCAAAAGCATCCAGGATTCAAGTTCCCCGAGGCGGAAATCAAGCAGGAAAACCAGAAGGGTCGCCTTGTCACCGCAAAGATGCTTGAAGAGAAGAAAAAGCAGGCCGAAATCCTTGAGCACGAAATTCTTCCGCAGATTCAGAAGGAAATCGCAATCGCCAAGGAAAAGGGAGACCTTAGGGAAAATGCAGAATATCAGGCTGCAAAGGAAAAGTCCGCACTTGAGAACAAGAACCTTCAGGATCTCAGGAAGGAAATTGCAGAAGCCGTCATATTCGATCCGACTACGGTTACGACATCATTCGTTTCATTCGGAACGAAAGTTACAATCCAGGACAACAAGTCCGGCGAAGAGATTGTCTACACGATGCTTGGCCCATGGGAATCAGACATCGAGCACGGAATTCTTTCCTACCTTTCACCTCGCGGTCAGAAGCTCATGGATTCAAAGGTCGGCGACAACGTGAAGTTCACGTTCAACGGCGTTGACTACGACTGGACAATCAAATCCATAGTCGCTGCAAACATCTAAGAAAACTCTGAATTATAGGAACCGCTGATTAATGCTTACCGTATTAATCAGCGGTTCCCTAGATCACGGGGATTCCAATGGTTTTCCCGTGCACTTTCATCCAGGCATATCAGACATGAAAAAACCGGCTGCAGAACACATTTCTTTCAAAATCGCCTATGTTTTACTGCAATGGACGTGGGGATTTATCCAGACGTTTGCGGGTGCGGTGATTTTTTTACTGAACGTAAGGCGGGCGCACCATTTTTTCTGCGGATGCATCGTCACGTCATGGAAACCGAAATCAAGCCTTTCGCTTGGCGCCTTCATTTTTGTAAGCGACGACCCCCTCTTCTACTATTCCGATGAAAAAGAAAGGATTTTGCAGGAGGATTTTTACTCCCGGATTGAAGTCCACGAATACGGGCACACGATACAGTCATTGATTCTGGGTCCGCTCTATCTTTTTGTGGTCGGAATCACTTCAATCACCTGGGCGACTCTTCCATACTTTGTAAAAAAGCGAGAGGAAAATGGAGTCTCATATTTTGCGGTCTTTCCCGAAAACCAGGCGAACCGTCTTGGAGAAATCACCACCGGGAAAAAGAGTCCCGGGATGATTGTAT
>CACYBG010000154.1 GCA_902772605.1 uncultured Spirochaetaceae bacterium | reverse complement strand
TCTCTGGACTGGCGAAGACGAGAGCCGGGGGAACCCTTACGAATGATGCAGACCGTTATTTTAAGGTTCAGCCGATTGAGTGGCGATATGCCAATGAAGATTACAACGGAAAAAGACTCTTGATAGCTAAAATGAATCTTGACGGAGTTCAGTATTATACCTCAACCTCAAACAGGTTGGTAAACGGTGTCACGATAAAACCAAACAATTACAAGTATTCTACATTGAGGGCATTCTTGAATGGCAAATATGCAAGCGGTGACACGCAGTCAAAAATTTATCAGGGGAACGGTTTTTTGCAGAGGGCGTTTACTTCAAGTGCGCAGTCTTTGATTTATGAAGGTGCTGTTGATAACAGTGCGGTAACAACTAATCCAAAAACGGAGCCTAAAAAATGGGGTGACGGTAAAAATGAAAACACTTGCGGCACGACTTATGACAAAATTTTTGCATTGAGCGTTCAGGAGGCTACAAACCCGGACTTTGGTTTTCACAAGAACTATGACTTTGAGAATTGGGGGCGACGTCTGATTCATACGACAGACTATGCAAAGGCAAAACATGTGTATGAAAGTCCCAGCGGAGATAATAGTGGTACCAGTAATACTTATGCCAGTAAATATTGGCTCAGAAGTCCGAGCCGAACAAGCGATGAAATAGGAAAGGTTCGTGCTGTTGATACGGATGCCCATATTCATGACAAAGATTTAAACGGTACCGACAAAGGCGTTGTTCCGGCTCTCTTGCTGAAATGATTTCCAGACTGCCGGTATAAGTCCTAGCGACCTGCCGTAAGCCTTGGGTGGAAAATCAGGTTGAAAAAATCAGGAAAATTCGCTTGACAATTCCACATTCCTTTTATACATTTAAAGCAATTGGGCTGGTCAACATGCGACCCAGGTCCAACCTACTAAGGCGGGCAAACTGTCCCGCCATTTTTTATTTCTAAGGAGCTGTAATGGGAAAACTGAGCATTTTCGTTGATGAAAGTGGTGATTTCGGTGCTTACAGTTCACATTGTCCATATTACATCATCTCGTTGGTTTTACACGACCAAAGTAATGATATAAAACCTCTAATTCAGAAGCTAGATGAAGAAATAAAGGCTCTTGGCTATGAAGGCGATTTTGCAATCCATACAGCCCCGCTTATCAGAAAGGAAGAAATGTTCTCAGCTGTTCAACCTAATGAGCGACGTGCACTATTTTCAAAGCTTTTTTACTTTGTTATGAAATCCGAAATAAGGTATAAAACTTTTGTATTCGAGAAGCGTCAATTTGAAAATATATTCAAACTGGAAGGAAGAATGGCAAAGGAAATGTCTCAGTTCATTCGTGCAAATCTTAACTATTTTCAGGCTTTTGATGATGTGATTTTATATTACGACAATGGACAGCATGAACTTAAAGCTATTTTGAATACGGTGCTTACAACGGAATTGTCTCACTATGATGTTCGAAGAGTTCTTCCAAAGGATTACAAACTTTTCCAAGCCGCTGATTTAATATGCACATTGAAGTTGCTTAGTCTGAAATGTGAGCGTAAAGAACTCTCGAATTCTGAACTTTTACTTTTTCATAATGAACGTGATTTAAAAAAGCAATTCTTGAAGCCCATAAAGAAAAAATCGTTTGATGAGCTAAAATGACTCTTGTATAGCAATCTGTCCTGTGAGTCATCTTTCAGCGTATTTGTGGAAAACCAAACTAATTTTTCCCAAAAACAATGACAACCGCCCCGTTTTGTGTTATAATTGATTTATATAAGGGAACTTCGAAAAAACCCTGTTCCTAGAAATTTTTCGAAGTTCGTCGAGTTGTAAGTCCTGAAAATAGCAGGACTTACAACATCGCATTTTCAAAGTTGGCTCGAAAAGCTGAAGTTTTTCGAGCCTCCCATAAATCAGTTGAAAAAAATCCGGGGTGCGTGCATGAAAAAAATCGCAATTATATTAATCACTATACTTTTGACGGGGGGGGGTATTTACTTCCTGTGAGAATTTCCTGAGCGGTGAAAAAATCAAGCAGGAGATTGAGGAGCAGATTGCCCTTGCCAATGCCACAGCTTTTCCGATTCAGATTGACGGAAGCAAGGGAAAGTTCTCTCCGTCCAAAGGCACTTATCCGCTGAAAGTC
>CACYBG010000153.1 GCA_902772605.1 uncultured Spirochaetaceae bacterium | reverse complement strand
CGGGCTGCATCGGCTCGGAAAAATTCGATTGCGAATCTGCCGGTGGAGTACAGAATCAGGTAGAGTGGAAACTGCAGGTTCTTTCGTTTTGAAAATATTCCATGGAAAAGCAGAAAGAGGAACAGAATCAGGTCGAGTGCGGAACTTACTGCCTGTATCGGAAATCTTCGGCATCCTTCAATCAACACTGAAAATCTTCCGTCGTAAGGCAAACCATAGCAGCATCCGGCCAAAAGGCATCCTATCCGTCCGCAGCACTGAATCAAGGGACAGACCGTTATCAGCAGTGAGAAAATCTCTTGCGGTCGAAGATGAAACTGACGGCAATAGATGTAGGTCGTGGAAAATGCGCCGATTAATCCGCCGTAGATTACGAATCCTCCGCGCAGAAGTGCCTGAATTCCGTATTGGCGAATTATGGAGGGGAGTGAACTTATGTTTGTGAGCAGATAGAGGAGTTTTGCGCCGACAATCAGACCAATCAATGCATATAAAAAGGAATAGATTGCGTCTTCGATTTTAACCTTGAAATTTTTTGACAGTAAAATCAAGGCAGGACAAGCGAGCAGAATCCCCGCCAATATGCAGAGGGAGTAAGTCGGTATTGCCCTGCCGAAAATGTTTACGAAAGGATGCATTCTGTGAAAATCCGGATTTCAGTGAATGCAGTTGACGATTCCACATGCTGTTGCAGAAACTATTGCTCCCGCTCCGACCGATGCACAGACGAAACATGCTGTTCCGGCTCCCGAAATCAACAGACCGATGAGCGATGTAATCAATCCAAGGACACCGGGCGTGGTTGTCTTTTTTTTGTTCGCGTTGATTGCCATCAGCATTCCGACGATTGCCAGAATCAGGCATGGCATTGAACCCCATCCCCATGCAGCGTTTCCGGCACAGGACAGAAGACCGAATACAAGCGATACGACTGCAATGGTCATCGTGTTGTCGTTCGTATTGCCCCTGTTTGAATCGCCCTGATTTGGACTTGCATTTACAGGTGCAATCTCTTTTTTGTTTTCATCGTTTTCCATATCCACGGACTCCTTATGCCCACAAAAGCCAAAGTACCGCCGCCGCTGAAACTGTTGTCAGGAGTGTGAACGGTACGCCAATCTTTATCCATTTTCCGAAGTTCATCGGATAGCCTTCCTTTTTGACTATGCCCATTGCAACGACATTTGCACTTGCGCCGAATGGAGTCAGGTTTCCGCCGAGACAGCTTCCGACCAGAAGTGCAAAAAGATAGAGCTCTGGATTTATGCCCATCGATACGGCCATCGACTGGGCTACCGGGAGCATTGCCATTATATATGGAACATTGTCTACGAATCCGCTGATTACTATCGAAACCAGAAGTATCAGCAGGAATCCGATGAATTTCGAACCGTTTGTCAGCGAGTAAAGCAGGTTTGCCAAATCGTTCAGAAGTCCGACCGATTCGATTGCCGCAACAACTATGAAAATGCCAATCAGGAAAAAGATTGTTTCCCAATCAAGGTCCTTAATCAGCTTTCCGGCGGATTTCAGGGATTTTTCCTTTATGATGTACCATATCAGTCCGAAAAGACCGAGCCCCAGAACATAAATTCCGTTTGCGTACTGGAACCTGATTTTGATGAACGACATTACGGCCAGTCCCAAAATCATCAGTACGAGCAGAACCAATGGCAGCCAGGAGACGACCTCTTCCTTTTCAACTTCAATCTTGTTTTTTCCGTTCCTTGAAAAAATGAAGTAGAAGAGTATACAGCCGACCAGAAGACCGACCTGGATTATGAAGAATATGGACAGCTTTCCGTCGTGTACGAAAAAGTCGTTGAACGTGTATTTTGCAAAACCTGCGAAAATCATTGACGGCGGATCACCGACCAGAGTTGCAGTGCCTTCAAGGTTGCTCATTACCGCAAGACCAATCATGAACATGGTCGGGTTCCTGTCGAGCTTTTTGCAGATGGCAATCGCAATCGGTGCTATGACCAGGACGGTTGCAACGTTTTCGACGAAAATCGAGACGATTCCTGCCATTGCAAGAATCAAAACCATTGCAAGACCCGTGTTTGGAGTCTTTCCGATTATGGTTGCGGCAATCCGGGCTGGGACTTTCGAATAGATGAACAGGGCCGCAATCAGCATGCTGCCAAGGTAAATCATCAGTATGTTCCAGTTGATTACGCCGTCCATCAGACAGTGTTCAAGCACAAAAAGACGGTTTTGACCGATGTTTTCTGCAACGACCAAATCCTGAGGCAGCTTGAAGATTTCTCCCGGGAAAAGGACTCCCAGAATCACTATTGCAGCGGCTGCAACCAGCGTGAACAGGACCTTTTTATCCTGTATGGCTATGACCAGGACATACATCAGTGCTGCTATGCCCAGAACAATCCACTTCATGTTTTCCATATTTAATTCCTGTTTATCCGGTAATCTCCAAAAACCGATGTTTTAGAGCGTACCTATATTAGTTAAAAAATCGAGTGATTTATTTTAAATTATAAGTGTCTGCTGTGCATCTTCGATGTACTGCTGGAACGGACCGAACTGGAAGTTGTCCAGACCGTCTCTGATTGAGTTTGAAATGAAAGAGAAAAATCCTATGCAGGATGCAAGCTCCAATGCCCCGAGCACCATGGAAACGATTGACGTGGCGATTCCTGCGATTGCAAATCCTGAGCGGGATTTTTTGTTTGACGTAATCCCCATGATTAACCCGATGATTCCAAGCAGAATCGAGATTGGCGACAGAAAATATGTAAACGTAAAAATCAGTCCCAGAATTCCGAGTATCATTGAGGCGATTGCGGGACCGCTTACAGAACTTTTTCGTGTGGCGACGCTTTTCTTCTCCTGGTTTTCCGGTTTGTTTATTGTTGCGGATGCCTGTTCCGTTTCTTTTGTATAGTTGTTTGAGAATTTCAATTCACCGGGATTTTCCTGTTCTTCCATTATATGTATCCTCCTGAATGTTCAAATTGATAAGTCATCCGTAAAAACTGAAGTTTTTAGAATTTCCCACAACATCGATTTTATTTGAATATGTCGATTTAGGGAAGCACCAATCAAAAGCCAAAATCCGAGAATGATTAAAATAGGGTTGTGTTATGCTAACGTCCCTTCTGCCTTTGACCACAAACATTGCTTGTGGTATAATCGCCGCATGAAACTTTGGATGAAATATCTTATCGGGGTCATAATCGGTATAATCGCCGCTTTGATTCTCCCTGTCAACAGTGTCCAGGGTCAGGCAGTCCTGGAGTTCATATCCAACATCGCAATCCGCATTGGACGTTACATGCTGATTCCGGTCCTCTTTTTTTCAGTTGCGACCGCCTTTTACAAACTGCGTGAGGAAAAAAAGACCCTGAAGGTCATGGGATGGACTTTCAGCACGATTCTGGTGTCGTCGATATTATTGACCGTCATCGGAATCATTTCTGCATTGATTGTGCTTTTGCCCCGCATCCCGATTTCAATCGAAAAAATCAATGAACCGACCGTATTGGACTTGAAGTCTCT
>CACYBG010000152.1 GCA_902772605.1 uncultured Spirochaetaceae bacterium | reverse complement strand
TTTTTTTTTATTTTCAGTTGCTGTTTTTGTACAGCAGTGCAATCTTGTCCCTGTAGATGTCCAGAACCTTGTGGCGCATCATTTCCTGTTTTGCACTGAGTTCTACGCCGACTTCAAAATCTTTCGTAAACGTATCGAACCTTGCAATTTTTTCAAACGCCTTGAATCCGTTTTTAGCACTGATGAGCAGGTTGATTTCATCGCCAATCAGCTTTTTGAATTCATCTCGCTGCAGGATTTTTTCGTAGGAACTTTCAGCAATGTTGTTTTCCTTTGCCCAAGCTTCAATTTCTTCCTGTGTCGGCATAATCAATGCAACGAGGTTTCGCTGGTCTACTCCCTTTTCGTTTGTTCCGACTACAACGGCATGTGTGATGTATCTTGAAGTTTCAAGCATCTGCTCGATAGGCACAGGTTCAATGTTTTCTCCGCCCATCAATACGATAGTATCCTTTTTGCGTCCGCGCAGCTGGATTTCATTGTCTACGGTAAGAATCGCAAGGTCGCCCGTATCGAACCAGCCGTCCTTATCGATGACTTTCGCAGTCAAATCATCACGCTTGTAATAGCCCTTCATGACCGTCGGTCCGCGCAACTGAAGGTTTCCTTTGTGGCAGCGTCCCAAATCGTTTCCGTCGTCATCAACTACGCGGGCTTCAAGTCCACGGATTGGAGTACCGACCGTCCTGATTATCGGGTCTGCAATCGGACGTACGCAAACGACCGGTGATGTTTCCGTAAGACCGTAGCCTTCGACAATCTTGATTCCGCAAGCCCAGAAGAATTTGTCCACGGATTCCGGATATGCACCGCCACCAGCGATTCCAGCACGGAAATTCTTTCCGAGCATTTTCTTGAGTTTTCTGAATACAAGAAGGTTTCCTAGCATCCTGATGGGGTAGAGCAAAAGCCAAGGCAAAACCAGAATCGGCCACCAGAGTCCAAGATGGTCTGAGCCGAAGCGTGCGTTTTTCCTTCTGAGCTTTCTGTCGATTGAACACCAGAGCATGGATTCGCCTACGAAGAAACGGAACAGTGCATATGAAATTCCGCCTGTCTTACGCATTTTCTTCCATATTCCGTCGTATACTGCTTCCCAGACACGTGGAACGGCCGGCATGATGTATGGATTCATCTTTACGAAATCGCCGAGCATTATTGAGCCGATCGGTTTACTGTAAATCATTCCGGCACCCTGGGTGATGATGACGTATTCGCATGCCCTTTCAAATACGTGCCATACGGGAAGTACGACCAAAGCCCTTTCGCCCGGATTCAGGAAGATTCTTTCGTTTACGTCGTCAAGCTGTGAAATGAAATTTCCGTGGGTCAGCATAACGCCTTTTGGAGTTCCGGTTGTTCCGCTGGTAAAAATGATTGTCGCCAAATCGTCCCACTGTCCCTTTTCAAGTTCCTGTTCAACCGTATCAGGATGCATTTTCCGCCACTCGTGACCCTGGGCTACGACATCCAGATACTGGAGTACTTCAATTCCGCATTCCTTGGCGCGCTTGACTTCCGCTTCATCGGCTTTTTCAAAAAGGATGACTTTTTTTACGAGAGGAATCTTGTCGCGGATGTTCAGGAATTTCTTCAGCTGAGCATTGTTTTCACCGATGACGATTTCACATTCGGCAAAGGACAGAATGTATGAAAGTTCTCCTTCCGTTGCATCACACCCACGGGGGGTATCCACACAACCGATTGCCAGAAGTCCCATATCCGCCTGTTCCCACTCTTTTCGGTTGTCGCTTATCAAACCGATACGTTCGCCTCTGCTTGCTCCCAATGACAGAAGTCCTCCGCCAAAGTCGAGAGCAATCTGATACATGTCGTGGAAATTCGTTTCATCAAAATCACCGGATGAATTCCGGGAATACTGGGCAATCTGCTCAGGATATTTTTCCGCAACTTTCCTCAGGTTTTTTGGAAGTGTTTGTTCAAGTTTCTGCTTTACCTGTTGAAATGACATCTTTTAGCCACCTTTTTTTTAAGAAGTCATGGGGGAGTGCTGATTAAAAACTTTTGTTAATCAGATTTTCCTTAGATTCAAAACCGATTTGCCGGCCGTCGACAGATGCGGTTTTTACTTGAAAGAGCCGCTACCGCATCATAAAAATTATAGAAAGGTATAATAAGAAATTCAATTAAAAAAACTCTAAAAACAGTCAAAAATTTATAAAAAAGTCGGAATAATCCAATAATAGGTCGTAATAATCCAATGCTTAAAATGATGCTCAAGTGGA
>CACYBG010000151.1 GCA_902772605.1 uncultured Spirochaetaceae bacterium | reverse complement strand
TGGCAGATCGCGGGCTTTAGACCCATTGTAAACCGGTTTTCCATGACTGTTGTAATAATCCTGAAGATAACGGTTCAAAAGTTTTCCAAACGAATTTTCTGTATCATAATTTCCGGAGACTCCGTATTTTTCACATAGGGAACGTTCAATAAGGGAATGCATTGCAAGCACAAAAAGTCCCAAATCAGCAGAGCGGGCTTTAAGGATTCGTTCAAGATTCTGTTCAAGTGTAGTCATGGATTTATCTTACCCCATTTCTGCCGGTCTGTCATCAGCAGCAGCCACGGTCAAAACATCCATGCATCCGATTCACCAATGGTCTTTATTTTAATTTTCATATAGAATGTAATCAAAAATCAGCGGAGAAGAAAATGCTTACTGGCAGTAAAATATTAGAGGAAATAGAAAACGGCGGAATTCAAATCACTCCATTCGACAGGACACAATTGAATCCCAACAGCTATAACGTACGGTTGGGCAACACGCTTAAAGTATACACCGAGGATGTCCTTGATTTTGAAAAGGATAATCCTTCAAAAGTGATTGATATTCCGAGCGAAGGTTTCATCCTGCAGCCTGGAGAACTTTACATCGGTAACATAATTGAAAGGGTTGCTACTGACAAATATATTTCTGCAATCGACGGAAGAAGTTCTGTGGGGCGGCTTGGCATCTTGATTCATGCAACTGCAGGATTTGGCGACATCGGTTTTAACGGAAACTACACCCTTGAAATTTTCTGCATAAAACCCGTCAGGATCTATCCGAACATGCTTATTGGACAGGTTTATTTTTCCGAACCCTATGGAGACGTTGATTTCCTTTACAGGGGAAGATATCAGGGACAGACAGAACCGACGACATCACGCTCGCAGCTGAAAGGTGACGAACTCGGCTCGGATTATTTTTATCATGGCAAATGATTTCCATTGATTGACTATTCATCGCAAATTACGATTCCTCCCTAAACAGTCGATTCCGATTTCATGGATAAATTACTTGACAAGTTTACTTTGCAATGATATAAACAAAATTGATGCACAGTTTACTTGGCAAGGAGGATTCCATGACTTTACAGAAAATACGCAGATTTTTACTGATTTTTTCAATGCTTCTTTTTCCGATTACCATCTGGTATTTTTCACCGTACCTGATAATCATGGCGGCATGGCAGCACATAATCAACGGAAGCTTCATAACGTTTACGCTGATGTTCATATTTGGAATGTTTTTTGGACGACTCTGGTGCGGATTTTTATGCCCGACCGGTGGAATGGGAGAATGTTTCGAACGTTTTTCTCCAAAGCATCCGAAACAGGGGTGGAGGAATTACATTAAATACGGAATCTGGCTCGTTTGGATTTCCGGAATAATCGTCTGTCATGTACTTGGAAAAGGCGACTACACCATTCAGCCGTTTTTCATGACCGACCACGGCATTTCAATTTCCAACATCTACGGATACGTCATTTATTACGGAATCATCATCCTTTTTTTGATTCCTGCTATCATCCATGGAAAACGCGCAAACTGCCATTACATCTGCTGGATGGCTCCTTTCATGATTTTGGGTTATAAGGCCGGCCGTCTGCTCCATCTACCCCAACTCAGGATTAAATCAAAAACGGAAAAATGTACGGGTTGCGGAAAATGCAGCAGGGTCTGTCCGATGAGCCTTGAAGTTCCAAAGATTGCAAAACTCGGTGAAATAAAAAATGCCGAATGCATCCTGTGCGGAGAGTGCATAAGTGCATGCGGCAATAAAGTCCTAAAATACAAAATTACCAATGAAAATCTTCCGAAGCATATTTAATTCAGTCAATTGAAATAACGGGCGCAGTATTCATCGGCCATTTGCTTGAACTCATTCATTTTATTAGGATCGCAGTGAAGGCCATGTCCTGAGTTCTTGAATTCAATTGCATGATATTCCACACCGGCTTCATCAAGTGCTTCAATCAGAAGTCTTTGATGAATGACGGGAACGATTCCATCATACGAACCGTAGCAGATTATGAGCGGAGGGATACTTCCGTCCACATAATGAAGCGGAGAAATTGAATTCCATATTGCTTCGGCAGAACCGTCAGCAATCATATCCGCAGTACATGTCTGACCGGAAAATTTCTGTACCATTCCGGCTTTACCGGCATTTGAACCGTCAAGTCCCAGAAGGTTAAGTTCAGGAGGATATGTTCCTGCTTCTGCAGACCAATGGTCGGGATTGAATGAAGTTGGACCGGACCAATCCAAAACGAATCTTACGGGAAGCGGAGATGTCGACCTTTCCTTGAACGCATAGAAAATGCTCTGACATCCACCGGCAGAAAAACCGAAGTTCGCCATGTCAACAAGTTCATATCCAAGTTCATGCGCCTTATCCTTGATTTCCGATACGGCAGCCAGAAGTTCATCGTTTATGCTTGTTATCGTCGGTTCGTTTATTCCATCGGAAAGCGTGTAATCTATCGATGCAGTCACATATCCCTTTGAGGTAAAATATTTACAATAAACGTCGCCGGAATCTTTTGAACCGCTCGTCCATCCGCCTCCATGAGTGTAAAGGATAAGATGGGTGCTTTTTTCAGAATGCTCGGTTGGAACGAACAGGTCGTATTTATTGTATGAACCGGATCCGTAAGACAGGTCGGAATATTTCGTTCCGACGGACGCATTCCATGTCACGGAAAATGATTCACGAGTCTGTTTTTCCCTTTCCTTCGTATCGAAATATGCAACGCATCCTGTAAGCAGAAATGGAAATGCAAGTAAAAAAATGTTCCTTATCTTCATGTCCGTCCTCCTATAACCTGAAATTCAATCCCATGACGATTTGACCGCCATAGGAATCCAGTTTCAGATCCGCATTTTCGGTTATTGCAAATTTATCGGGAAGTATGATTCCGAAAATTCTTCCAGCCAAAAATACGGCAGTACCGACACCGAGTATTGAACCGTTTATCCAAAAATCCGCAGTGGAAACTTTTCCGCATGTAACCTTGAAATAATCGTAGGCAAGGTTCGTAAGCACAAGTCCAACCCCGCCAATCGTCATGAGCGAAAGTCCCGATACGTCGCTGATTAAAAGCCACTTCGCAGATTCCAAATCACCCTGCTCCCTTGAACCGCAACCGAATCCAATCAATGCATTCTTGACCTTGTACTCCGTATTGCTGCTTTGAGCTGAAACTCCGGCACAGAATAAAAGTCCAAGAACAAAGACCGATAAAATCTTCTTCAACATCAAGAATCCTCCGAAAAAAATAATGTTGCTTTTAATTTAAGAAAAGTTTTATTTCGAGACCAGCAGAAAAAGAAATGCAGATATTTCCTTCATTATATTAATTTGTAAAGTTCATGTAAAGGAAAAACGGATGTAAAAATCAGCAGTGAGAACGACAGGATTTAACTTCCCGTAAAATTCCTGTGGAATGTTTTTTCAATTTAATGTATATTGATTTTGCCATGAACAAGTGGATTACAAACAAAAGCCAAAATCTAGACATGCTGAACGGCAATCTAATCGTCAACCTGATTAAATATGCCATCCCCCTTGCATTGACCGGAATACTTCAGCAGGTATTCAATGCTGCAGATGTCGCCGTAGTCGGTAATTTTGCAGGAGAAGAAGCAATGTCCGCGGTCGGTTCAAACAGTCCCGTAATCGGTCTGCTTGTAAATCTTTTCGTCGGAATTTCCCTGAGTGCGAACGTTGTAATTGCACACGCAAGCGGCCAGCAGAATTACGAAAGGATTGAAAAAGCCGTCCACACTTCCATTCTCGTTTCGATTTTCGGAGGCATACTGATTGCAACAATCGGAGAAATATTTGCAAAACCGATTGTCAGTGCAATGGACGTTCCCGAAGAAATCAGCGACATGGCATTGACCTACCTGAGGATATACATACTGGGACTGCCGGTAATCTTCCTATATAATTTTGAATCTGCAATTTTCAGAAGCCGCGGCAACACGAAGATTCCTCTGGTTGCACTTGTAATTTCGGGCATAATCAACGTTTTCCTGAACCTGCTTTTCGTCTGCGTATTTAAAATGGA
>CACYBG010000150.1 GCA_902772605.1 uncultured Spirochaetaceae bacterium | reverse complement strand
GACTGGTTCCTGTCGGGAATGGAAGTGCTTGCTCGTTTAGAATGAGTCTTTCTAAGTTTATTTTTGATTTGCACTTGTCTTCCACAGACTGCTTCCATTAACTTTACAAAACCCGGCATTCGGCTTATTATTTAAAGACTGTGCCGTCACGAAAATTTCGGCATTAATTGCGGCTCCCTGCAAAAGGATTTTCGGGCTGCTAAACAAGCTTTGGAGTTGTCATGATGAAAAAGAACAAAAAGATCCTCATTGTGATCGGTGCAATTGTCTTTGCAATCGGAGTCGCACTTGGAATTTTCCTGGGTCTTGCGAATCGCGTTTACAGGATTGCAATATACGACCTTCCTGAAACGCTGTCTTCAGGCATAAAGAAACAGGCAGAAGGATCAGGCATAAAGATTGATGTTTCCGTGATTGACGGAAAGGAGCCGTTTTCAGTTTCCGAATCAAAGAAATACGATGCGGTCATTACATGGAACGGAGCATTTGCAAAAAGCCTTTCGAAGCTTGCACCGGAAATACCTGCGAACGTATATTCTGTCATGCCGACATCAGTCAGAAGTTCCGGAATGATTGACGGTAAGTATAAGGCCGTTCCCATACTTTACGACCACGTTCCGATTTTCATCTGCAAGTCTGCCGCAAAAAATATCGACGAAGACGTGGGATTTGCTTCCCTTTCCGAACTTGAGTCGTTCATGGAAAATGCTGGAGAGGATTTTTCGTTTTCAATGATTTCGGCAGGTTCGATCGATGAATATCTCTATGAATTCCTTTCTATGATGGCTGAAAGCATTCTTGGAGGCGAAGGATACAAAAAACTTTGCGATGCAATCTGTGAAAAAAGGGAATTCCGTGAAGTGCTGGATGATGAGCTTGCAAAATCCTCCGACGGAAAAAAACTTTCCCTCCGTACCGTTATGGACAAGATTTTTGAATGGCAGTCAAAGTCCCTCATTCAGAGGCAGTGGTATACCATTACCCAGGACGACCTTTTCAACCTGATGCAGTACAAGTCCTTTTTGGTCGGTTCCATGCCGATGGACTATTACAGGAACATGCCAAGGAGAGTCAGCTATTCCTATTCCGTATTCAAGTTTCCGCCGCTTGATCCGGATATGAAGCACGGAATGGTTTCAAACGAGGTCGTGATGATTCCGCGTTCAAACAAAAAGCCCCTCCTCAATCTGGAAAAGCATCTGGTTTCGCTTAACATACAGGAACGGCTTTCAAACGTCACGACATATACTGTCGTACATTCACAGAGCGGATGTTTCGACAGCATTGCAGATGACGCCCGTTTTTTTGCCGCCTCAACTCCATTCGGACCGCTTCAAATGCTTGATAAGGCCGCATTTACGTCAGCCGAGACCGCAAAAAAATTCGCCGACGATGTCAGGGAATATCTTGTGAATGGAATCTAATTCCTGCGGAGGTGCAGAGTCTTGAAAAGAACGGTTTTAATTTTACTTTCGTCCCTTTTTCTGCTGATGATTTTTTCATGCGCAACAAAACCGAAGCCGATTGAAGTGAAGACCGAAGAAAAAAAAGTTGAAAAGGTTTCTGACGATCCCAGAATTCCCTGCATACTGGAAATGGGATTTTCCGACAGGATGGGTGAAAGTTCCAGGTCCATGGAAAAAGCCAAGTCTGGAAAAAACGCAGTCCTCTACATGAAGCTTCGTGACAGGGAATGGGATTTGGCAGGGGTTTCAATCACTGCGGAAAACGGAAGCAAAAAGGATTACGTCTCCTTTGACTTTGACTATCAGTACAGTGAGGAATTCGTATATGCATCAAGCATAGTGATGCCGGATGAAAAGGGGAAGTGGACTTTCACGGCCGTCGCCTTCGATCATCAGGGAAACAGAAGCTCCCCGATGAAGGCATCCATAATCGTTGAATAGAATCCTGAAAACCGCTGAAAAATAAGTGGACGCATAAAAAAAAGCCGCACTCCATGAGTCTTCGAAAGACCTGTGGTGATGCGGCTTTGTCGTTTTGCTTTCGACAGTTTTCGGGTTATGCCAGGAAAGCTCCCTGCATCAATCCTTCGAACGTACAGAGCTTTTCGCTTGCTTCAACGATGTCCTTATAGCATCCTGCGCCGGTGAATGCAAATATTGCGTCCCCCATCAGCTCTGCATCGTGGCAGGTCGGAATCTTTGCCTTCATGCCTGTTACATCGCATTTCATCTTTATCCACTCCTGGTTTCCTGCCTGTCCGCCTGCAATTGTAAATTCATCCGGGAAAACCGTAGATGTTCCGGCAACTGCATTTCTGAGAACGCCGAATCCGTCGCGGACTTTCATGGCTGTTTCAAGCATCATGTATTTTCCCTGATCGTAGATTGCATCGATTCCATCGTTGAAAATGGTTTCATGGACGGCTTCATCATAGGTGAAAGGATGACCTTCGAATTCTTCCAGTCTTTTCTTGTATTCGGAAAACCTTGTGCCCGTATCCGGTAAAAGTATGCTTGCGTTCCAAAGTCCCGGAATTATTGAGGGCAAGGTCCTGATTCCTGCCGCATTGATTTTTTCGGCTGTACACAGATTGAGTCCTTCGCTGGAACCTGCCCTGTCGCAGAGTTTTCCCGGACTTAACGTTCCCGTTCCGACCAGTGCCGCAACGAAATCGGGTGCACCGCAATAAACGGGGAGTCCTGAAACCAAACCGTTTTCCGCATGGGAAATGTATCCTGCGATTTCTTCCGTCAGTTTTCCTGCAAGGCTTGTCGGGGATGTGAATTTCGGAAGCTTGGAAAATCCGTCCTTCAAATCGGCTTCGTCAAGGGAATCTTCCGTCCAGTATGCTTCGGTGAAACGTTCTTCCGGCAGAATCGTCATGTCGTTTCCGGTCAGAAGGTGAATCAGGTACTCCGGTCCGGAATAAATGCTTGAATTTCCGTTCCATGCGTCGGGGAACATTTTCTTGAATGCATAAAGCCTGGGTATGAAAAGGGATGCTGAAAGAAAAGCCCTTGTACAGTCATTGGGAAGAGATGAATTCCAAAGAAGGGTTTCTCCGTTTCCGCCGACGACTGTAGGACCGTTTCCGCTTATGCAGATGGCATCTATGCGACAGTCCTTTTTCTTGGAAAATATTTCATCCGTTGCAGATTTGAGTGCGGAGAGCCAAACCGTTGCTTCCCTGTGTTCCTCTGTCTTTTCAAAAATAATCCGGCTGTATTCGACAACCGTTCCCTGTGAATCGATTACTGCCGTTTTCAGGGATGAAGTCCCTATGTCGGCGCAAAAAACATTCTCCATCTTGCTTTCCTTCCTAAAAAAAGACCCCCAAAAAATTGGAGGTCGCTATGTGCTTATCATTTTGAAACGCATTCCGAAAGACTTCCGCTCGAATCATTATACGGGCGATTTATGCACGGTACCTGCGTTCCATATAGGCATCGGTTTCAATCAGGCAATCGGGTCGCAGTTGTTGACCGTTTTTCCCTTTGGATCCAACGGGTCTGCCACCTGTTCATCCTTTGTTTCGGATGGACGGCTGGATTTAATCATCTTGTCGATTATCGAACGGTTGTCCAAAAGATCGGAAAGAGACTGTCCATGGTGCAGCCTTGTGATGACGTTTGCAAAAAGTCCGCTTACGTTCGTGCTGATGTACCATTCCTTTTTCAGAAGCTCTTCGTGGTAAACGGCATTGGTTCCGATTATCCTGTAGAAAAGTCCCTTCTGATAAGCTTCGTCAAAAAGCTGTATTGCATTTCCCGTAAAGAACGGAAGGCTGATTGCCGCAATGACCTTTGTGGCTCCCTGGTCGTGAAGGAATCCCATGGCCTTGAGGAGTGTGCCTCCGGTTCCAAGCATGTCGTCTGCAAGGAATGCGACCTTACCCTTTACGTCTCCCAAAAGCTTGATGCTCTTGATGTTCGTGTTCTTTGCATCCTGGGTTACGACTGAATAATCCCTTTCCTTGTAAATCATTGCGAGCGGCTTCTTGAGTCCGGTTGCATAGAATTTGTTCCTGTCGATTGCACCCGTGTCAGGACTTACGACAACCAGATCCTCTTTCGTCAAATCGATTACGCGGGAAAGTTCGCGGATAATCTGATATGAAGCGTGAAGGTTTTCACAGTGGGTGTGGCTGAAAGCGTTTATGATTTCGCGTGAATGAAGGTCCAGCGTTATGATTCTGGTGACTTCCATGCTTTCGTAGATGTGTCCGAGAAGTGCGGCGGTAAGTCCTTCGCGACCCTTTTTCTTGTGCTGGCGGCTGTACGGATAAACCGGAAGAACCAGAGTTATCTCCCTTGCCCCTGCCTGACGTACTGCATCGATTGCAACGAGAAGGCACATGACATGGTCGTTTACGCTCAGGGAAAGCTTATTCTTTCCGTCGTTAAGGGAAATTGCTTCATGATTCTCAACGTCCTGAAAAATGAAAACGTCTTTTCCGCGGATACATTCATTGAGTTCGCACTTGAATTCTCCGTTTGCAAAGTAAGTGAAGCGTGTGTCCAGCTTGAACTGAGGAGCGCGATACTTGTCGACCATGCCTCGAATGCAAAGGTCGCTCGTATGAAGATCGTTGTCAAGGTTGATCTGACGGACAAGGGATTCCCTTTCCACTCCATAGCGCTTAGAAATGACATCACTTTTCAGTGAGAAACGGTGCTTGTACATGTGACGGAGATGTGTAATCACCTCATTCGCAAATGATTCTCCTCCAGGACATGCTACAACAGCCAAATCGGTCGGTTCAGAATACGGCATTATTCTTGATTCCCCTATAAAAAATAAATGAAAATTCCCTAAATTCCCCATGGAAGTAGGGACATCGCTGATTTATAATACCTTATTTTGGGGTGCATGGTCAATTCAAGTAAACATCTGCTTACTCGTTTTGGGGTCTGCACTTTCCATTTGTTCTTCCTGTACCCCGTTGCAAAAGCCTCCAACTGTGCTAAAATGTCCGTCATGAAAAAGATTTTCTTGTTTTTTATGGCGGCTGTTTCATCGGCTTTCCTCATGTCGTCCTGTTCCAATGATGAAAGGGACTTTGTCGAGCTTGAACCGTGCGGAATCCTTCTCCCGGTTTCCCAGGAATATCTGGATAAGGGGCTTACCATGGATTCGTACGGTACGGATATGGCCGTTTACCCCGTGACGATAATCGGATTCACTTATCCCAAGGCTGTTCAGGAGGTGTATGCACAGGCGAGTCTGGAACCCCTTGATGCCGACGACCCGTATGCACAGGAAAAATTCTATCGGGAACTTAAGGAAAAAATTTCCGTCCATCAAAAACTGATTTGCGAAATTGCAGTCATTCCAAGCGAAGAGTATGAATCGCTTTTGAAAAATCCGCTTGAAGGATTGTCTTTCATAAGCGACATGAAGGTGATTGCAAAAAAATACGGCAACACCTATCTTGTCAGCAACATTGAAAATACTTTTGAGGGAATGTCCGATGAAGAGCTTGAAGCTTACCGCGACTGTGAACGCCACGTAATGGATGCCGTGAAAAAGGCGAAATTCAAGAAGATTGAAATAAAGAAATTCAATCCTGATGATTATGCCGATTTTGCCAGATCGGATGACATGAAGATTCCGATGTTCGCATCATTGGATGTTGACGGAAATTCGGTTACCGAACAGATTTTCAAGCGTGCGAAAATGACGGTACTTCTTTTTTGGAATCAGCGCGATGAAAAATCAGCGTCGTTTGCAGGGGAGTTTTCGTCATGGACTCAGCTGCTTCCCGATGGAGTTCAGGCACTTGGAATAATCTGCGACATCAACAGTCCGACTGAAAGCGACAGGATTGAAGCGTCAAGGAAAACGACGGGAAATCTTTTTACGAACATAATCGCTGCGGGGGAACTTCAGTCTCTGGGTGAAAGTTTCGGAAATCTTCCGGCGGTTGTGCTGGTCGATGAATCCGGTTCTGTCTGGGGCCGTCCGATTGAAAATGCAAATTTGGAAGACTGCATTGAAATGCTTTCCCTTTGGATGGAAACCGGAACCGAGCCGAATCATTCCGTTTCACTTGATAATTAGTTTTTTCTTCTATATAATTTACACTATGGCAAAGACAGTTGACGATAAAAAAATAATCTACACGATGGACCGGGTTTCCCGTGCTTATGGAACCAAGGTCGTTCTTAAGGATATCAGCATTTCATATTATTACGGTGCAAAGATT
>CACYBG010000149.1 GCA_902772605.1 uncultured Spirochaetaceae bacterium | reverse complement strand
CTACGGACGATTTTCTTCCCGTCGCCTTAACTTCAGCTTCGGTTGATTTTACTGACGATTTTCTTCCTGTTGATTTAACCTCTGCTTCAGTTGATTTTGCTACGGATGATTTTCTTCCCGTTGCCTTAACATCAGCTTCAGTTGATTTTGCGGATGATTTTCTTCCAGTCGCCTTGACTTCAGCTTCGGTTGATTTTGCCACGGACGATTTTCTTCCGGTCGCTTTGACTTCGGTGTTTTCCGAAACTTTAGGTTTGGTTTCGTAAGGTTTGATTGATGAGACTTGGCCCGAAGTCTGTGTCGGAGTTGCAGATTCAAAAGGCCTGGTTCCGAACGTGGTCCAGAGCGAAGGCTTTTCCTCCCGGATGCTCTCAGTGTATTTGGTTTCAGGATTCTCAGATTGTGAAGCTTCGGATTCTGAATCATTTGCTTCTTCTAAGGCCTCGGTGCGTCCCCTGAACGTGATTGAGATTTTCGGAAGCTTTTTTGATAGTCCGTGGAATTGTACTGCGGAAATCAGGAAATAGACCGCCATTGCAGTCATTACTACGTAGGCGAACCAGTCTCCGAACCTTGCAAAAACGGTTTCCTTGCGCTCGTAAATCGGAATGGACACTGCCAGGGCATCCTCCGTGAAAATCGGCATGTCGTACAGAACCTTTCCGTTGGGACCTACGACGGCCGAATATCCCGAGTTGCAGCACCTTACGAGCGTCGTCCTGAATTCTATCGAAAGATAGCTGGCCGCAATGAAATGCTGGTATTCAGCCGCAGCATTCTTTGACCAGGAGTCGTTCGTTATGTTCATGAACACTTCGCTTCCGTCGGCAAAGAGCCTTCTGCATACGTCCGGAAATGCATCCTCGAAGCATATCGGGGTTGAAAAAGTTACGAAGGCATCGGGATTAGGTTCCGGATTCCTTATGTATCTCCTTGCCTTTTCCTTGTCGGCGGTTCCGTCGGATGAAAGCTCGATGAGCGCAGAACTTTCCATGTTGTATTCAAGCGGCGCCTCGGTTCCACGGACAGAATCGTTTACCAGAGGAATCCTGAACGTCACCGACTGTTTTCCGGGGGACATGGATGAAGGCATCTTGACGACCGTTTTCATGAACCAGCTCATGAGCGGATTGTCTGCCAGCGGAATCAGCTCTGCAAAAGGAACCAGATGCATTTTCGAGTAAAATCCCGCAAAGTTTCCGCTCCTGTCGAAAAGTGTCGATATGTTCGTGTATTTGCGCCTGTAACTGTCCATCATTGCGCTTCCGCCGATTATGAAAGGTACGTTCATGCGGTCGATGAAGTCTGTAAGGCTTTCTTCATCGGGATAGTTCGAGTAGAAGTTGATGCTGTTCGGGAAAAGCCTGTTGAGGGTACCTTCGCTCCAGAGGACCAGATCCACGTCTTCACCTTTTTCAGCCATTTCGTCTATCTTGCTTTCAGTAAGCCTGGTCGAAATCGCAATCGACTCCTTGTCTCCGGCTTCCCACGGATCTGCATTCTGCTGGACGATTACGGTGTTCATCTCCTTGACCTTATTCCTTGGAACGACATACTGGATGATTCCATAAACTCCGCACACAAGGAACATGACCGCCATGAATTTTGCCGATGAGCGGAATGCAATCAAAAGCGGCTGCGGATTCTGTGATTTCCTTATCCTGACGAAAAGAACCAGGCCCTCGGCAAGTACTGCAGAGAAAAGCGTAAAAAGGAAGGTTATTCCCCAGACTCCGGTTATGTCGGCTATCTGCGTGAAAATCTTCCATCTATATGCAGCCATGGATACGGTTCCCCATGGATAGGCGAGTATTCCGGTTGACTTTATCCATTCCCAGAAGACCCAAGAGGCGGAAAACCAGAGTATCCGTCCCGAAATCAGCATTGGGCGGCGACCTCCGATTTCCTCAAGGCTTTCGTCCGCATGAAGCTGGGCCGGGAAGAAGTGTACGACCAGACCGACGATTCCCCCGAGCAGTCCAGTTCCGAGTGCACTTGCCCCAAGAGTAAACACCGCATACCCGTGGAAATTTGCAAGCCACGAACTTGAGAATATGTGCACGGTTATGGTCTCTATGAAGAATATCAGGAAACTTTGCCTGTACGACCTTGCCGAATGAAACGCAATGTACATCGGTACGAGAGAAAACAGTGCTATGAAAGGCGAGCCGAAGGGCAGAATCTGGTTTGATATTGAAAGTGCCTGCAGCAGTCCCGAAAAAAAAGAACAAAAAACTTGTAAAATCAACTGATTCATTATATATTTAATTGTATGAATTTGAAATAAAAATTCAATGGCGGCCGTAGTTTTTTGATGAACCGGACGGCTGTATGTGGTTCGGTTTGCCAGTCCGCCCGAAATCTAACCGTGGATGCGCCTTCTGCTGCTATAGATGGGAATGCCGTCGCGGGGATTTTCAGTAAAAAATATTTTGGAAGCGAAAAAGTTGGCAGAGAAAGAGAAGAAGATTGAAAAGGCGGATTCCAAGACCGCTTTGATTGAGAATGTGGTGGCAGCCCATAAGGAAGAGTATGGATGCGAGCCGGAATCTATTGCACAGGCCCCCGGAAGGATTCACATGATAGGGGAGCACACGTGGTTTTTCAAGGACAAGACCCTTACCATGGCGGTCAACATCCCTGTATTTATCGCGGTTTCCAGGCGCAGCGATGCAAACCTTCATTTCAGTTTCGTTCAGTTCAAGGAAAAGAAGAAGTGCAGCCTTTCGGCCCTGAAGGTCAGGAAGGAGGACAAGTGGGCCAATGCGCTGAAATCCGTCGTCTACGGATTCAATTCGTCGGGCTTTGAGTGTTCCGGGGTAGATTTTACGGTCTATTCGGATGTACTTCCGTCTGCAGGATTCGGAATCACCACTGCAATGAAGGTTGCGGCTGCATGGGCGCTCAAGGACCTCTTCAAATTCCGCGTCAAGGATGAAACCTTGGTCCAGATACTGCTCAAGTCGGACCGCAATTTCCTGGGCCTGGACAATACACTTGCAGACATATTTTCAGTCGTATATTCAAAGGAAAACAACATCGTACTTACGGATCATTCCAAGGGGACCTACGAGCTCCTTCCTTTTAAGTTCAAGAACGTAACCGTGGTCCTTACCGATACGAGCGTGCCCAGGGTCATGACGTGGAACGAAGACAGCCTCATGCAGCCAGAGAACGTCCTTCTCCTTGGAGAACTCAAGGAACCCAAGTCCTCTGTTTTCGGCGGATGGAGCTACGATGACAGGAGTGCGGAAAAGAACGAGGTGCTTTCCGTCGTTTCAGAGGACGTGAGGCGTCACCTTACGTGCATCATGAACGAACACAGGTATGTGCTTGAGGTTCAGTCGGCATTGGAAAAGGTTGACTTTACCGGATTTGCCCGTGCCGTAAACAGGAGTCACGAGGGGTTGAGGGACCTTTACGACATATCCTGTCCCGAAATCGACTGGCTTCTGAAGAGGGTCCTTGCACTTGGCGGAATAGAAGCCACTTCCAGATCTCCCCTCAGCTGCGGACGCATAACCGGCAAGGGGTTCGGACGGTGCACATACAGCGTGATAAGGAATTCGGACATGGAGAATTACAATCAGGTCCTTCAGGAATATGAAAGGATATTCGGTTTCAAGGCTACGTGTACGGTCGTAAAGCCGAGTCGTGGTGTCCGCCTGGTATGAAGATACTCCTTACGAATGATGACGGCATAGACGCTCCGGGACTGAATGCACTGTACAGGTCCCTTTTGGAATCCGGAAACGAAGTGTGGGTCGTGGCTCCCTTGTCGGACAGATCCGGTGCATCCTGTTCCGTATCGATAGGCAGGGACCTCTTGCTTGAACGGAGGGGAGAAAACCGCTATGCACTTGACGGAAGCCCCATAGACTGCGTGATTTCAGCCTTGAAGGGCGGTTATCTTCCGTCCATGCCTGATGCCGTTCTTTCCGGAATCAACAGCGGCGGAAACCTGGGTACGGACGTCATCTATTCGGGTACATGCGGTGCCGCACGTCAGGCCTGCCTTTACTCGGTGCCTGGAATAGCACTCAGCATTGAAAAAAAATCGGGTACGGTCGATTCGGAATACCGTTTTTCGGCGCTTGCAGATTTTGCGTCAAAAAATCTGGAAAAACTTATAGGTTTGTGCGGAAATCTCCGAAATAAAGGAGAGGGGGAAGGGTATACTTATTTCGTTAATGTAAATGCCCCCTCTGCTGATTCGTATAATGGAGTCCGTTTTTCCGAACTTAGCCGTCGTGATTACCATGACAGGGTTTTCGTTTCGGAACGGGCGGATGGAAAGCTTGTCAGTCGCTGCGTGGGAGAAGGGGCAGTGGAAACCTTCGGGGGAACTTCGTCTGATTTTTCTCTGGTCGAAAGCGGCTGCATTTCCGTTTCCGTCCTTTATGCGGAAGCTGTTGCCGATAAAAGCTATAAAGACGGGTGGTTTTAGGGGGAAAACTTATGGCTGACAGACTGGTGGAAGGCTTGAATCTCTATAAGCGTAAGGATTATACGGGTGCTCTTTCATTTTTCCTTTCAGTGCCGGATCCTTCCGGTAGGGATGCTTTGGACATTGCCTATTATCTGGGGCTCTGCTATTTTAATCTGGACAGATACGATGACGCCATGCTTTACCTTGAGCAGATAGTCACATCAGTAAAGGAAGGCGAGACCGAGAACGAGAGGGTCCTTCAGTGCCGTTACGTTCTGGCCGTCATTTACTGCAGGACCGGTCGCTCTCAGCTGGCAAACTTTGAGCTTGACGCACTGCTGAAGGCCGGGTACAAGAGTCCTTCCGTATACGCTTCGTTCGCATACCTTTCATGGGAGCAGGGAAACGTCGACCAGTGCATCGAATTCTATGAAAAGGCGCTTTCCCTGGATGGAAACAACGCAACGGCCCTCAACGGACTCGGTTACGTTCTTGCATCTGAAAGCAGGGATCTTTCAAGGGCCCTGTCGCTGTGCAAGAAGGCATTGAACATTGCGCCCGACAGCCCAGCATGCCTTGACAGCGTCGGTTGGGTCTATTACCGCATGGGGCTTTATTCCCAGGCCAGGAAGTATCTGGAGCAGGCCCACAGAAGGGATGCAGATAATGAAGTTATAAAGCAGCACCTGAAGGATGCTGAGCTGGTGGAAGAGTAAAAAAATGAAAAGAAAGTTGATTTTTGCCGTCGCTGCCATCTTTGCAGTAGGAACGGTTTTCGCACAGACAAATCTTGTTGATACGATGAGGGATGCCAATTCTTCGTCACGCAGCGCAAACTCCGGTTTTGCCGAAGAGGAATTCCGCCGTGGAGTGCAGAGCTATTACCGCGGTTCATACAATGAAGCCATACAGGAATTCGAAAAGGCCCTGTCCTATCTGCCCGGTGAAAACAGGATTCTGGATTGGCTTGGAAAGGCTTATTACCGTGCAGGAATCGAAGGTGCGGCACTCCAGCAGTGGCAGTTTGCATTCGACAACGGTTACGGCGGACTCCTGCTTCAGAACAGGATAGAGATTGTCAGCGACAGGCGCGTCACCCAGACGGGAGACGACTATTCCGAGCATTATACGGAATCTGGCTCCTATCCGAACAGGAACGGTGACAAGGTGCTCATATACAGCCATCCGATTTCCTCCCTTGCAAACAGCGACGGAAGCATTTGGGTGGTTGCTTACGGTTCGAACGAAATTCTCCATTACAACGTGAACGGAGTGGTCATAAAGAGGGTGAGGGGACCGTTGAACGGATTCGACCGCCCGATGGATTTGATCAGGCTTCAAAGCGGAAACCTTCTGCTCAGTGAATTTGCCGGCGACAGGCTTGCACTTCTTGATTCCGAGGGAAAATTCCTCAGGTATGTCGGAGGAAAGGGACGCGGAGAGGGACAGGTAGTCGGTCCCCAGTACCTTGCAGAAGACAGCTATGGAAACATTTACGTGACCGATTTCGGAAACTGCCGCGTGGTGGTATTCGACCCCGATGGAAACGGGCTGCTTCACTTCGGCGGAAAGACGGCGGATTTCCCCGGACTCAAGTCGCCTACCGGAATTGCAGTGGTTGACGACAGGATTTTCGTTGCCGATTCAATCCGCGGTGCAATCTATGAATTCGACCGTGCCGGAAACTACATTGGAAACCTTGTCAATGAAAAGACTTTTGCCAGACCGGAAAGCATGAAGGTTTGGGGCAACTACCTCATATTGACGGATAAGAACAGGATAGTGACGGTCGACTGCGAAACTGGTTCAACATTCGAAAACGGACGCACTCCGCGTGGAGGTGGAGAGATAACTTCCGCCGTACCCGATAAAAACGGAAACATCATCGTAACCGATTTCAAGTCCAGCGACATTTACGTCATGTCCAAGATGTCCGAACTTGTCGGAGGATTCTTCGTCCAGGTCGAGCGCGTTCTTTCCGACAGCTTCCCGAACGTCACCCTTGAAGTGCGCGTGGAAAACCGTCACCGCCAGCCTATAGTCGGACTCAATGCGGACAACTTCCTTGTTACGGAGAACAAGAGGCCCGTTCCAGACCTGAAGGTTACCGGAGCCGCAAACAACAACGACAAGGCAGACATAGCCATACTCATCGACCGTTCCTCAGAAATGGAAAAATACGATGAGCAGGTCAACACGGCCGTACGCGAGATTACCGCCGCAATGAACGGAAAGGGAAGGGTAACCGTCATATCCGTAGGCGACATGCCGGTGACCGAATTCTCCGGCTCCCCAGACAGGCTTTCAACATTCTCTACCAAGGCCCTGCAGTCTCCGTATACGGACAATGCAGCCCTTGACTTGGGAATCAGACTTGCATCCAACGACCTTGTCAATGCCGAAAAGAAGCGCGGAATAATCTACATAACGGCCGGAAACGTCAGCCAGAGTGCATTCACCAGATACAGCCTCTCCGACCTGTCCGGATACATGAACAACAACGCGATATCGTTCAGCACCGTACTCGTAAGCCAGATGGGACTTTCACAGGAAATAGATTACCTCACTTACAATACGACGGGAACTTCATATTACGTTTACAGGGCGGACGGACTTGCCCCTGTAATCACCGACCTCATCGAACAGCCTTCGGGTCTGTATCAGCTTACCTTCACTTCAACCCAGGCGACTGAATACGGTCAGAAGTACCTTCCGCTTGAAGTCGAGACCTACCTTCTGAACCGGTCCGGAAAAGATGAGACTGGATATTTTGCCCCTCTGGAATGACATCCTGATTTGAATTGCAGACCTGTCGGCTTACTGTCGGCGGGTCTTTTTTTTTGCCTCGTGGCTCATCGGATCCGACGCAGGACATTGCGTTTTTACGCAACACGGTTGCTGTTCAAAATTTTGCAGCCAGATTGCACACGCTTTGTTCCGTTCCTGTTGGCAGGCGATTAAAAGATGAGGGATGGAGCATTTTATCCTTCGCTGGAATCGACGGGAAAAAAAAGAGGCCGGCTGTAAATCAACCGGCCATGCCTTGTGTTTAAGGCAACCGGGTGCAGTTGGGTGGGAGGGGATATGTTTTGCACCCGGTAATTATATTATCGTCAGCACCGGCGTTTTCTTGAATGGAAACTGTAACAAAGTCAAAAGATTTTTGTTTGCCCTCAGTTTCCTTCTTCCGTTATGTCTGCATCAAGGAAAATCGAAACGCTGTACGTCCTTCCGTTTTCCACAGTCAACGTCTTTATGGTTTCGTAGTTTCCGAAAATGAACCTAAGGCTGTGTTCTCCCTGCGTAACCTGTACCGGACCGGAAATGCTCGGTATGTGGTTTCCGTCGATGTAGACCCTTGTTCCGTCAGGTGCGGTGAATTTCAATTCCGGGATTATGCTCTTGAGGTTTATTCTGAGCGAATGCCTTTTTCCGGGTTCTATCGTTACGGTCCTCTGTTCGTTCCTGTAATAGTCGCTTACAAGGCTCAGCGTGTGTATTCCGGGTGAAAGGAAGAGGGTTTCCGATTCGCCTGATATGGAACCGTCAATCAGGAGCGTGTATGGATTTTTTTCGCCGTCGGGATAGTTTGCGTCGATGGTTATCTGTCCCTTGTTCGTAAACAGCGGTTTTCCGGAAACCTTGATCTGCAGGGATGAAAACCTTTCGTCGGGATTTTTTGCCGTAGGCTGGAGCCTCATGAGAATCTTTCCGTCAACGGCTTCAGGAACGGATTGGACCAGGAATGAATAGTTGTCCTTCTTGAAGTTCGCATCCTTTTTAAGCGGTATCCTCATGTTCAGGCTGTATGTGTTTCCGAATGTTCCCGATGCAGTCTTTACTCCCGAATAGTCGAGGTTTTTTTCCGTGGGTGAAGGGAATACGCCGTCATAGAACGACCATGCTACGGCACCCTTAGTCATTGCAATCTCCGTCGGGAATTTGAACGAAAGTTCCACGCCGTCTATGAACGTCATGTCTTCCGGCAGCTGGATTATTATGCAGTCGTTGATTCCAGCCTTTGCCGTGCTTGCATTCCCGCTTGCAGATATGGGGACCGTTACGATTCCCGAGGCCTTGAATGATTCTGCGTTCAGGCTGACTGGGGGAATCAACAGCAGGCATAGGATTGCAGAAGCCTTAATGATGCCTTCCGTAAAAATCAGCTTTATACTTTTCATATCATATAGAATATAACAAAAAAACGTTTTTTTTCTAGTGCGGAGACCGGAAATGAGTGTTTTTGCAGTTCCGGTCTTTCATGTCGGGGACCGCTACTTGACCTGTATGTATTTCTGCGGATCCTGAGGTTCTCCGTTGAGCTTGATTTCAAAGTGCAGGTGGGGACCCGTTGCAAGACCCGTCTGTCCGACCAGGCCAAGAGTCTGTCCTGCCGAAACCATGTCGCCCCGTTCAACCATGATTTTGCTCATGTGTGCGTAAAGGCTTGTCATCCCCTTTCCGTGGTCAACTATGACGTAGTTTCCGTAGGTATAGTCCATGGCAATGGCCGAGACGACCTTTCCACCCTTGCACGCGTGTATCGGGGTGCCCGTGGGTGCCGCCATGTCGATTCCCTTGTGCATGAGCCATTTTCCGCTTATCGGGCTTACCCTCATTCCGAAAGGCGATGTAAGCACGCTTTTTTCAAGGGGAAGAGTCAATCCGGAATCCAGGAAAAACGCCCGCTCCGTAGATGAAAACTTTCCGTCGAGTATGAAGTAGAAGTCCCTTCCTGCGATGCTGTAGATGGGATACCTGTCGTTTCCGTCCTGATCCTGAAGCGGATATTCCTTGGTCAGAAGGTGGTCGATTGACGTGACCGGAGTAAGCGGGATGAAAAGTCCGTTTAAGGTCGGAATGTAGAAAGTCTTCCCCTCTATGCTTTCGTCGGTCGATGAAATTCCGTTGAGGGTTACTATCGTGTCGTACCTGAGGGCCGTCCTTGATGAAAGCGAATGCACGTCGAATTTTTCCGTGACGGTGTACTGATAGATTGTAAGGTTGTAAGGCCTCCTGCTGATTATGGCCTTGTTGTTCTGTTCGAATTCCTTCTGATGCTGCTTGAAGTCAGGGTCCTTCGACTGCAGTTTGGAAATCACCGTGTATTCCTGTGCGAATGCTGAGAATGCAAAGAGCGACATCAGTGCCGCAAGAATCAGTTTTCCCTTTTTCATATCCTTCCTTCCGTTTTGAATTTCGAATCGCCTTAAGGACGTTAAGTGCGATTTTTGGGATTGCCTTTCTTTCCGTTCAATATCGAGGAGCTTACCGAGGCAAGTATTCCGTAAGCTGCGAACGTCGAAATGAAAACAACGATTGCGGCGGTGCGGTTACTTCCGAGTACCAGACATACCGAGGCAGAAAGTCCTCCGAGAATTACGGCCAGTTTTGCAAGCGAAACGAAGAACCTTGCGGCTCCCTTTTTCCTGAACCGTGAAATGCAGAGCAAGACGGCCGCCGCCAGAATCGAAGCAAGCATGAACCATGAGTAGGCGGTAGGAAAGCTTGATGCCCATTTCCAGAGCGGAAATACTATGAGTGCGCCTAAAGCCAGGCAGATGAGTGAGAGAAGCAGTATCTTTCCGATTATCGAAATGAATTTTCCGAATCCCCGCGCTATGTTCTTGACCATGGAATTGTCCCCCGAAATCAGTTTGCATGAACTGAACCATTATATCACGGAAAGCCTTTTTTTTACAGAGTTTTT
>CACYBG010000148.1 GCA_902772605.1 uncultured Spirochaetaceae bacterium | reverse complement strand
GAGGCAGTCGTCCGCATTCCATACCAGGCATCTGTGGTGGCGCTTAAGGTCTGCCATCTGCATCATGGAATCCCTTATCTGCGTAAGTACCTGTGCCCTGTTCATGTCTATCCTTGCACGCCAGGATCGTTCCGCACGGTCGAGCACTGCACTTTTGGATTTGTCTTCGGGGCTGAACGTAAGGTTTTCTTCGCTTTTGGAGAATGAGGCCTTGAAATGTTCGTCAAGCCACCACTGGCTGATTCCGGTTTCGTTCGTGAATTTGCGGTCTTCAAGCATTGCGGCGATTTGAAGCTCCCGTCGTGAAAGCACTTCGTTCCGTATCGTGTTTTCGTATCCCTGGGTTGAAGGAGTGTAAAAGACCCTTCCTACAAGGCTGTCCGGAAGATACTGCTGTGCGACCCAATGGTCCCTGTATGCGTGGGGGTAGAGGTATCCCGTTCCGTGTCCGAATCCTTCTGCGTCCCTGCTTGCGTCCTTCAGATGGTTCGGTACGTCTGCGTCTTCCTTTTCAACTGATGCCAGTGCGTCGAAAAATGCCATGGAACTGTTGGATTTGGGTGCGGTGGAAAGGTAGAGTGCCGCATGTGCAAGGAAATATCGTCCCTCCGGAAGTCCGACCCTGTCGAATGCGGCTGCACAGCTTTCAACTACGGATACTGCATGCGGGTCTGCAAGTCCAGTGTCCTCACATGCTGAAATCAACATGCGTCGGAAAATGAAATGGGGGTCTTCACCTGCCTTGACCATTCTGGCCAGCCAATAGCTTGCGGCATCGGGATCACGTCCCCTGAGGCTCTTTATGAATGCGGATATTATGTCGTAATGATAGTCTCCGTCCCTGTCGTAGAGTACGGCTTTCTTCTGGATGGATTCTTCCGCCGCCTCCCTGCTGATGTAAATGGTCGTTCCCCATTCAGGTACCGGTGGTTTTTCGTCGGGCGCCCATTTTTCCGGGGTGGTTTCAACGGCAAGTTCAAGTGCGTTCAAAAGGCTCCTTGCGTCTCCGTTTGCGGTTTCGACAAGGTGTTCAAGTGCTCCGTCCTCAAAGACAATCTTCCAGTGTCCGTATCCCCTGTCGCGGTCGTCTATGGCCTGTTCTGCAGTACGCTTGAGTTCATCGGTTGTGAGAGGCTTCAGCTGGAATACGCGGCTCCTGCTGACCAAGGCCTTGTTGACTTCGAAGAAAGGGTTTTCCGTCGTTGCTCCGATCAGTATTATGGTTCCGTTTTCGACCCACGGAAGAAGCGCGTCCTGCTGACTCTTGTTCCATCGGTGGACTTCATCAACGAAGAGTATGGTCTTCCTTTCGTAGAGTTTCCTCTGGTCTTCCGCTTCCGATATGGCCTTGCGGATGTCTGCAACTCCGGTCAGGACTGCATTGAGGGTTATGAAATTGGATTTCGTGTGGTTTGCGATGACCCGGGCCAAAGTGGTCTTGCCTGAGCCGGGCGGGCCATAGAAAATGACGGACGTAAGCTGATCCGCTGCAATGGCCCTGCGTAAAAGTCGTCCCTTACCTACGATGTGGTCCTGGCCGATGTATTCATCAAGCGTTCTGGGCCGCATCCTGGAGGCAAGGGGTTCATGCTGTTTTCCGATTGAATCAAAGAGGTCCTGTGCCACAAGGGACTCCATCACTCTCCGTCTCGGTTCCAGTTTCCGCGTCCGGGATAGTATGCGTAAAGTCCGATTTCATCGAATGAGTCCGGTGATGAGGAAAGGGAACCGTAGATTACCATGGCTGCATATTCATCGGTTTCGCTTTCGTTTTTGCTTGCATCAAGGACGTAGACGCACTGGGTTACTGAAGTAAGGAGAGTCTGCGCATTGTTGTTGAAGTCTGAAAGGGATGCCGCCGGTTCTCCGGTCGTTTCGTTTATGTGGAGTCGGTAGATTCCGCTGGACGTTCCAATCAGAAGATGGTCTTTCGTTGCTGCAATCGACCTGATTGTACCCGAGCTCAATGGAATTTCCCTGTCTGTTCCGTTGTTGTCGTATTTTATTGACGTTCCCGATGCATAGTATATGCAGTTTTCGTTTCTGGTTACGGAATAGCTGTCATAGAACCTGTCGCCGCTTGATGAATATATGGCTGCGGTTTTGCTTTCTGCTGATGATTCGACTGTCGGCACTGAATTTCCGTTCAGCCTGTACACCCTGTAGACTGCATCCGGATT
>CACYBG010000147.1 GCA_902772605.1 uncultured Spirochaetaceae bacterium | reverse complement strand
CAGGCAAAAGAAATTCCTTCGGGCAAAGCTGAAAAATCATGCATTGATGAAGGCGAATATACAATCGAATATTTGCTTGAAGGAAAAAAATATGAAGTGCAAAATGATTATTGGATTTACGAATCTGTTTCCGGGAAATTTTACAGATGCCATATTTTAAATGAATTGCGGACTCTCAAAGAAATACACGAACATAACGATTATTATGATAAGTATTTTACAAAAAAATCGTTGAGCGCAAATGATTGTGAAAATCTTGATTTCATAAAATGGCTTTTCAAATATGAAAGCGGAATTGAAATGAGCGACAAAAACATCGAGCTGATTAAAACCGCTTATTTAGGCGGCGTTCCCGTTCAAATTACAGAACTTCCATATTATTATAAAATTTCCATTACAAATTCAGAATACAATCAATTAAAGAAAAATCTGAAGAAAAATAAGAATTGGAGAATATATAAAAACGGTGAAATATCACTGCTTCTTGTAACAAGATTTGATTTAGGCTGCGTCATAAAACAAAACGAATTGATTTTTGGATTCGGAAACATGAACATGATTCAGCCATAAAATGACGTATAACTTTTTATAACTGACACTGTGTCAATTAAAATGGCATAACGAATTTTTCAGTGTCAGTTGATTTTTAACTCATGATTCAACCAAGCGACGTGCTATTAACCGCCCCACAAAAATTGCGTGCGTAATTTGTTGCAGCCAATCCTCCGCGACCGGTTTCACGAAGATCGGATGACATCTGACGGCCAACCGATGCCATTGCACAGATTGTTTCGTCAGGTGGAATGTGGGCGTTTATTCCGGCAAGACTCAAATCGGCACAGGAAATCGCATTCATGCATCCAATCACGTTGCGCTTTATGCATGGAATTTCCACCAATCCGCCGACAGGATCACAGACCAGCCCCATCAGATTTTGAAGAGCAAATCCAACAGCATTTATAATCTGTCTGGGATTTCCACCCTTGAGTTCAGTCAATGCTCCGGAAGCCATTGCAGATGCAGAACCAATTTCAGCCTGGCATCCACCTTCAGCCCCGGAAATACTTGCATTTGCCGCAATGATTTTTCCGATTCCCGCCGCCGTAATCAATGCATGGACGCAATCGCTTTCACTTGCCGCACCTGATTTAAAAAGCGGTATCAACACGGATGGAAGCACACCGCACGAACCTGCCGTTGGACATGCTACGACACGATGCATGCACGCATTTGATTCGCCTGTCTTTATCGCCACTTCAATCATGCTGGAAACAAGAGGTCCGCAGAGAGAGTTGTTTTTCAATCCGTAACGGAAAAATTTTTCACCGTCGGTTCCACTCAATCCGCTTGAAGAAATTTCTTCGGGATTATAATTTTTCACGGTATCCTGCATGACAGACCAAAGGCGTTCCATTTTTTCAATTGCAGTTTTCGAATCAGCACCGTTTTCTTCACAATCATCCTGAAGCACCGCCTGCCAAAAAGGAATTTTATTTTCTTCTGCAAAATCGGAAATTTCCCGTAAAGTTTTAAAAGCCATTTTCATTCTTCCCCTTCAAAATAAGTCACTTTGATTACGCCCTTGATTTTTTCGATTTCATCAATCAGATTTTCACCGACGCTTTGATCGGTTTCCAAAACCATTACGGCATAGGAACCTCGACCGACGCGATAAAGATTCATCGATGCGATATTGATTTGATTTTCAAAAAGAAGTCCCGTTACGCCTGCAACATGTCCAGGGGTATCGTAATTATGAACAATAAGCGTGTGGGTTTCGCCGGAAAAATTTACGGTAATTCCATCGATTTTATTCACCATGATTCGTCCGCCACCGATTGACGACGCTTGAATCGTAAGCCTGCGACCGCTTTCTCCCTGAAGATTTATGACAGCAGTATTCGGATGTGCATCACCAGGCGATTCACGGTTTTCAAAGAAAAATTTCAGGCCGTCTTTTTCCGCAATTTCAAAGCTTATCGGTATGCGCTGATCGTCGCTTTTCATTCCGAGCAATCCTGCGACAAGTGCACGATCGGTTCCATGACCCTTGCCCGTTGCTGCAAACGAACCGTAAAGTTCAATGCCTGCATATCGCGGCTTATCCTTCAGAAGTTTTCGTGCAACATATCCGATTCGGACTGCACCGGCGGTATGTGAACTTGACGGCCCGACCATAACCGGACCCAGTATGTCAAAAATATTCATGTTGATTAAATCCCAGATTACGTCCCTAAATAATAAAACCGATGAGTGACGCTTAACTTTTCAATCCAGTGACTGTCAAAAGTCTCGCATCAAACCATCGGTTCCATGACATCGATTAAACTTCCGGTCGCGTTCCGGTATTCGTTTCTGGACTCATCGCCTCAACTTCCGGTTTTGCTTCCATGTGAAGTTTCTTTGCCAGCGCAGGATAATGTCGGATTTGATAGAGGTCCGTATCCATTGCCATGACTTCCTTGATTTCGAACGGCTTGAACAAAGGTCTCTTCATCCTGAACTTAACCCAGAAGAAGGCGTAGATTCCAAGCAGAAGTGAAACGCCGCCGAATATTCCGAAAATCACCAGTCGGCTTTCCTTGTCCGGGGATATGCTCCAAATCATGTAGAGGTTTCCGATGATTCCAATTATAGGAATCAATATGCCGAACGGAAGCTTGAAAGTCCTTGGTGCACGCGGTACCCTTACACGCTGGATGATTACATCGATATGAATCATCACATAACAGAAAATCCAGAAGACGCATCCCGTGTTGATGAAGAACACAAGCTTTTCGCTGGAACTCAATCCGGTTGCATTGAGTACTGAAAGTGCAACGGTCACCAGGATAAGTCCGATATAGGGGCTTCCGTGAGAGTTCTTGTGCATGAAGAACTTCGGGAGCAAATCAATCTTCGCCATGCCGTAACAGAGCTGCGGAACTCCGAACATGATTGTGTTTACCGTGCTTATGACTGCAAGCAGAGAAACGACGCTCATCCAAATCGTTCCGACCTTTCCCAAGAGGGCAGTTCCATAAAGGACGTGCGGAATCGTGCTCTGTGAAAGTTCATCCCATGCAGCATAATTCTTGAATCCGAGCGTTACGAAAATCTGCATGACAAGTATGATTACAAGACTGAGAACCATTCCAAGCGGTACAATCTTGCGGGAGTTCTTTACTTCAGGCGAAATCGGAACAATGAATTCCACTCCGATGAAAAGGAAGAACGAAAGTCCAAGCAGAGAGAAAATGTCGCTGAACTTTGATGAAAGGACAGCCGGCTGTTCGACCACAGTTTCCGGATTAACCTTTATCATGCCAAGGATTCCCAGTACGACAAGAGAGCCAATCAGTGTGTACGCCACGATGTTCTGAATCTTTGCAAACATATCGACACCGCGCAGATTCAACAGACAGAGGACCAAGACCAGGGCGATTGAATAAACTTCTCCCGGAATCGGTAATGGCGGCAAAACCTGACTCAATGTGTTTCCAAACATGGCGGCTTCCGAACTTCCAAGTATGACCTGGCAGCACAGAAATCCACCGACGTTTGTAATTATCGTAAGCACGGGACCGCAGGATGCAAGCGTAAATTGTGCCATTCCACCCGTAAGATTCGGCATGAGCGCATTAAGTTCGCAGATTGAAAGTGCCGTAAGGATGTTGAATGCACACGCAATTGCCATGCTGATTATGAACGGCGTACCGATTGCACTCGCACCCTGACCTATCGACATAAGGCAACTTGTAGCGACAATCAGTCCTACTCCGGTTGCAATGACACTTCCCAATCCCAGTTTCTTTTCTTGACTTGACATAAAACCTCCCTTTTTCGAGGCGGCGAATTATATTGACGGAATCTTTCTATCAATCACATCCGTCACTCCGTTCCCAAAGCCGCAGACAGTTGTATTTCTACAAGCTGCGTGGGTCTGTTCAATGCAGCGACCGTAACCGCCGTACACAATGGCATTACGTCGTGAAAAATTTCAGTGTAAGCCTTCATTCCCGATTTATCGAAATCCGGCGTAAGGAACATGCCCACCTCATAGACATCCTCTTTTTTTCCACCTGCCTCTTCTATTATCTTAATCTGTTTTTCCAGGATGTATTTTACCTGTGCGTAGGAATCACCTTCGCCAAACACCGAGCCGTCCGGTTGAACTGATGTTGTTCCACCGACGAAGATGAAATCTCCGATTCTGACGGCCCTTGAATATCCGACTTTTTTTTCAAGCGGTGCTCCAGATGAAAAATTTTTCCTTATCATCTTTCCTCCGTCAAATGAGTGCGGCCATGCCTTCTTCACCGGTCCTTACGCGAACCAAATCGCTGATTGGACTGACGAAAATCTTTCCGTCTCCGATGTGTCCCGTGTAAAGTTCCTTTTTCAAGAACTCAATCAATGCAGGAACCTCTGCCGTCGGAAGAACCATCATTACGACTTCCTTCGGTAAAAGCTGTATGTCCTTCTTTTCCTCAACTTCAAATTCCTGTGTACCGTGCTGAACGCCGCAGCCCAAAACCTGATAGACGGTCATGCCTGTAATGCGGAACTTTCCCAGTGCCTTTTGCAATGCCGTAATCTTTGAAATGCCTGTTATAACTTCTACCCTGCTTAATTCCATAATGATTTCTCCTCTCGTTTTTTTACCGCCCCCTTTTACGAGGGCAGCATGTAAGATTTTTTGCTAGACGACCATGTACGGCTTTTCCCAAAGATTGAGTTTCGTACCTATTCCCTTGGCAAGTGCATTGCGATAGACGATTGTACCCCACGCAATGTCTTCAACCGGCATTCCACCGACTGAATAGACCACGATTTCATCCTTGTTCCTGTGGACTGGAATTTTTCCGGTAAGGACATCGCCCAAATCGTCAATCCTGTCTTTGGTCATCTTTCCTTCGGCAATCAGGTCTTCTACGCGGACGGCAGGAATCGGAATGGTGTTGTATGCATTCGGCTTGTATTCTTCCTCCCATGCTTCATAAAGAAGGATGTTGTCTGCAACGTTTCTGGCCCTGTTGATTATGAAATCGTCATCAAAGCGAAGGGATGCAGTCGTACAGATCATTGCACCCTTTTTAATCCACTCCTCCTTGATGTAAGGATATTCGTCAATGTTTCCGGTCGGAACCGATGTGCTGACATAAACGATGTCGCTTCCCCTTGTCGCTTCTTCAATGCTGTCCACGACGACAAAATCAACCTGAGGATAATCAGCTTTTGCCATCTGGATGAACGAGTCGAGAGATTTTTTTCCACGACCCTTGACTTTTACGGTCTTAACGGATGGACGTGCCGACATGATTGCTGCAAGAGCCGTTTTACTCATGACGCCCGGTCCGACGATTCCGGCAATCGATGCATCCTCTGGAGCAAAATATTTGAATCCGACTCCAGGAACTGCACCCGTTCTATATGCAGAAAGTATGTTTGCACTCATAAATGCAAGTGGAGCACCAGTCTCCTTATCATTCAACGTCAACATAAGTATTGAGCGCGGCAATCCCTTTTCACGGTTTTCAACGTTTGAGCCGTACCATTTCATTCCAGCCATATCAAAACGTCCACCGAGATAAGCCGGCATTGCCATGAAGCGACGGTCAGGTCCATCTACCGGCATTTCTGGAAACGGGGATTTTGCGGGAAATGTAACCATGCATCCGTGGGAATTTCCGTTCGCTCCACCCATGCGATAATTTCCGGCTTTCAAAAGTTTGAACATTTCTTCCATTGCTTCAATACATCCGCCCATGTCTTTTACGCCGGCAGCAATCATGTCCTGTTCACTCAGATACAAGAAATCAACCTTTGGATATTCCATACTTACGCTCCTTAGAGATTAAAAAAGGCGCCGACGATTCCTTTCGGAACAATCAGCGCCTTTGCTATCTCTGTTTTATTTGATAATGCACTCTAACATTATGCGGATAAAAATTCTTGTAAAAATCGGAAACCTAAGTATGTAAGTATTTCACTAAACGTTCAAAATGCATTCCCTGTATTTCTTTTTCATAACCTCATCAGCATATTCCGACGGAGTTGTTCCGGTACAGTTTTTGAACTCATGTATGAAATGAGATTGATCGTAGAATTTATATTCGGAAGAAATTTTTGTAAGCGATGAGGATTTGTTTTTGTTCATGTCGTCCAGCAGAAACTGGAATTTAACGCTGGAGCAAAGCTGTTTTGCACTGATTCCGAATTCGTTGCCGAAAATATGATTTATGTATCTGGATGAATAGCCTGAAAGTTTTTCAAGTTCGCTGACTTTTACCATTCCCCTACGCTGGATTATGATGTCGGCAATCTGCCTGAAAAGTTCCGTCGAAGATTTTTCACCGCTTGCTTCCCTCGCCTTTGAATAGCACTCAAGGAAAGTCTGCATCCGTGAATCGAAGTTTTTCATTTCCATCATCATTGCGCAGAAATCCTTCATTGATTCAAGTTCATCAAGGATGACTATTTTTCCGACCGTATCCTTCTGATCCAGTTCCCTTATGAATCCTGCCGCACACGGTTGGAGTCGGACGCAGAAATATTCGCAATTTTTTCTGACGCAGAAAGTCCTTGGTTCAATCGTGCTTCCAATCAGGTGAGTCCGAAGAGTCGTCTTTCCGTCATCGTCTTTGCCGTATTCAAAAATTATGTTGCCGCATCCATCGACAAAAAGCTTTATCCTGATGTCCTCCGACGAAGAATTGCAGAAACTGTAGAAATGCGATATGCCGTTTTGAAGCAGCACCCTTTGACAAAAGTTTTTTCCGTCCAGCACGAAATACGGCTGTATCGATATGAGATCTGTTTTTTCTTTCATTTACACAACCACAAAAAAAAAGACGCACATGAAGCTGTGGACTTCACGTACGTCATTGTTCGAGTAAATGATAACTGATTTTTTTCATACCGTCAACATGCAAACGATGATTGAAATTATTTTGCCGGTCTGAATCTGTTGTAATGCAATGGAGAGATGTCGGCTGGACAAGTACCGTCTGCTATCAGGCTTGCAATGTTGTAGGCCGCAGCAGGTCCGATTCCAAATCCGTGCCCCGTAAATCCACATTCGATGTAGAGTCCGGGAACCTCTTCGCACTTACTGACCGTTGCAACTGCATCGACACAGTAATCTCCGTAGCCGCCCCATGCACGAACGACCTTTGCGTCCTTCAGAATCGGGAAATAACCAAGGATTCCGCGGGTGGTTGCACTTATCATGCTTGAACCGACCAATGGATACGAATCATCGATTCTTGCTGGAACTTCATCGAATCCATCTGTACCGCCCATAACGAAAGAACCGTGCTTCGTCTGATGTCCGTAAAAATCAGCCATGGCAGTTCCCAGCATCTGCTTGAACATCTGAGGTTCGGCTTCAGTAACAAGACAGGACAGGGCGATTTTTTTCATCGGTATGTTGATTCCGACTGTTCCAAGGATTTTGTTGCTTTCATATCCGGCAGCGACAACCACATTCTCGGCTTCAAAAATCTGTTCCGGAGTTTCAACACCACAGACCTTTCCGCCTTTAGTCAGGATTTTAGTTACCGGTGCACCAGTTATGAAATCGGCACCAAGTTCGCGGGCCTTCTTATAATAACCGAGCGTAGTGACCAGCGGGTTTGCATGACCGTCAGTCGGACACCATGACGCACCGATTACCTCATCGCTCAAATACGGATTGATTCTCTTAACCTCGTCGGCATCTATCATCTTGACGTCAACACCGCACTTCACTGCCCCATCCGCAAGTTTCTGAAGAATCTTCAGATGTTCGGGTGTTTTTCCAAGTCGGAGATTTCCACCCTGAGTGTATTCAGTATCGACTCCAAGTTCTTCGCTCAATGTCGGCCAGATGTTTTTTACTCCCCAAACCATGAGCGGAAGTTCCTTTGGATTTCTTCCCGACTGACGAACACCGCCGCCGTTTCTTGATGAACCTCCGTTTCCAATATAATCAGTGGCTTCAAGAACCGTAACGCTCTTTCCCTTTTTTGCAAGATAATATGCCGTTGCATTTCCAACTATTCCAGCACCGATTACTATTACATCTGATTTCGTCTGCATTTTAGAATTCCTCCTTTGAAAGGATTTTCATTTCCGTCGGTCGGATTGGACCACGGCTTGTCGCTGGAGTTATGCCGGCAGGACTTACTTTCTGTTCCGCCGCAACGATTCCCTTGACCAGTTTTGAACATGTCTGTCCCTGACACAATCCCATGCCGCACCTCAAGTAACGCCTGATTTCCTGCATGGTCCACATTCCGTCATGCACGGCTTTTCGGATTTCTCCTTTTGTAATTTCCTCGCACCTGCAGATTATCATGTCGTCATCCGGTCCAGGTACAAACGGTCCTATATCTCTTGATCTGTCGTTCATAATTTTCCCCCTTATCCACGCTTCCAGAATCTTGCCGTATCAGCAAAATCGTTCGGAACTTTCATCGTAAGAAGATTCGTCTTGTCGAATGCCGGAGATGTTTTTACCTGAAGGATTTCCGCATCACACAAAACCTGTCCGCTTCTGCTCAAAGCCTTTCCCTTCTCACCTTTTTCAGGAAGCGGAAGGAATTCATACGGCATGGTGATTGCAGTAAAGCCCGGTTCAAAATCTTCATGGACCAGGAAAATCGCCTGACCCGAACAGTTTGCAACGCACATTCCACAGCCGATGCATTTTGATTCCTTATCCACACACGGAAGAGCCGTAATGCATGAACCGATTTTTATGCAGTTTTTCTTACAGGCATCCTGACATGGGTTGCACGGAATGTTCTGCGTACACTCAATGACAGGATGAAGACCTTTCTGCTTCGTAAATCCGGGGAACCTTGCAATTTCATCATCTGCAATGAAACCCTTGGTAAGAAGATTTGTAGATACGGGGATTCCTTCGTCCGTCTTTTCAATCAGCTTGCCCCT
>CACYBG010000146.1 GCA_902772605.1 uncultured Spirochaetaceae bacterium | reverse complement strand
TGTCGGCCGTAACCGGGTAGGTTGATGAAGAGGCGTTTTCTATTATCATTTCAGGATCGTCCCAGAAAAGGTCCGTCCATTTGGTCAGGTACACCTTGTTGTTTGAATTCTGCCTGTCCGTCCATATCATGTAGAGCTTTTCGTTGTGCACCACAAGCTCAGGATGTATGCAGTTTCCGTTTTTGGGGCTTATGGGTTCAGTCTGAATATCCTTGAATTTTCCGTCCCTGTCTATCCTTGAGGCCCATACCGTTGAGTCTACGCCCGTATACCTGGACTGTTCCCATGCTATGAACGTCTCTTTTCCGTAGGTGGCGATTACCGGACGCTGGTTGTTGTTTCCGTCGGAAGTCACAAGCGTCGGCTGCGACCATGATTTTCCCCCGTCGTAGGACATGGACGAGAAGATCTGGAACGTGTAGCGGCCTCCGGACGAGTAGTGCGCCTGAAATACCGCCATGTCGCCCCCGAATGCCGGTGCAACGTAAGGTGCAAGCGGATTGGAAGCTCCCGGATATGAGAACGGGAACGGCTTGAACTCGGACCAGCTGGTTCCGTTTCCTGACGTCGCATATACGAGCGAAAGCGATTCCGACTGTCCAAGGGTTGCAAAAAGTACGAAGCTTCCGTTGCTTGCCGCATAGATTCTTGGACCGACAAGGGGAAGTTCCTGTGCAGGAAGGGAAGTGGACTTGAATTCGACTCCGTCCGTGCTGGTGTATACCGTTATTTCGTTTATGCCCGTGAGAACTGCAACAGCAATGCGTCCTGAATCGTTTTCCGCCGCCGAGTATATTTCGGGAACCTCTCCGGAATATTCGAACGGACCTGCAAACCTTCTGCTGCCTGTCCATGACGTTCCGTTTACGGTCGTGCTTACGGCAATGCTTATCTCTCTGTTCTCCCTGTCGATTTCCTGCCAGAATGCAGCCGATATCCTTGCCTTTTTGGTCTTTCCCGATACGGTTGAGGGGAACCTGCAGTCAGCTCCGGACGGTGAGGCAGCCCTTGGACTGTCCCAGTAGAGTTTCTGGGAAAATCCCGAGCCGATGCAGAGTAATGCGGTAATGCAGCAAGTTAGGAGTCTTCTTTTCATTTTCAATAACCCATGTCAGTGAGGCGTTTCTGCAGCTTCAGTATTTTTGCGGAACGTCGGTTGGCCGGCTTGGACAGCAGTTCCTGGAGGTTTGATTTTGCCGCGATGACGTTTCCGTTCTGCAGGTAGTTGATGGCCTGCTGGTATTTCGCTTCGTCGGAGGCGGACAGTATGACGACCTCGCTTGCAAGAATCTGCGGAGTTTCCACCGGCTTTATGTCGACGACCTTTTTCCTGAGGCCAAGGTCCAGCTCGACCTGATACATGAAGTCGGACAGCCCCGGATACTTCGGTTCCAGCGCATAGAGGTCCTGCAGGTCCGAGTATGATTCCCTGGCCAGGGAGTCGTTCTTTGCGTAGTTTACGTTTTTAAGTTCATCAATCTTGGTCTTGAAGTTCTCGCTGAACTGCTTCGGATCCAGTATCTGGTCTATCTTCATGGAAAGCAGGTTTGCCTCCTGGTTCCTCGGATAGACTATCTTCAGTTCGTTGAGCTTGGATTTTGCACTGTTCAGGAGTTTCCTTCCTTCTTCCGTGTTTCCGCTTGAGATGAGGCTCTGTCCACGGGCGTAATACTGGTTCGAGATTGAAAGTATCTGGGACATCTCCGGATAAAGGGGATCCGTCTGAACGAGCTTCTTTCCGCTTTTCATCTCAAGTGCAGTATTTATCCTTGACTTTAGCGTTTCAAGTTCCTCGTCGGACTGAACGTCCATGTCCATGAATTTCGCCCAGTTCGTCATGGTCTCTTCCGCCTGGCTTATCTGCGTGTACGCCTCATCGAAGTTGCCGGCATAGTAGGCGGTCTTTGCGCTGTCCTTGAATTTCCTGATTTCCTGCATGAGTAGGGGCTGCTGCCTGGTTATTATGGACACCTTGAGGGCCGAAATCTTGTCGTAGGTCTCCTCCTGTATGGATGCGTCCCTCTTGAGGCTGTCGATGAGGGAGTTGTACAGGGATGAAGCCTTGTCGAGGCTGTTCCTGGCTGCGTTGTAGTCTTCGGCATTGAAAGAGGTCCTTGCGCGGTTATAGTATATGTCTATCTGGCTCTGTGCCTGAAGCGCCTCCTTCTGCTGTGCCTGAGCCTGCTTTACCAGAGAGTCGGTGTTGGAACTGAGCTTTCCGATGCTTTCGATTGAATCGGTGATTTTCCTCTGCATGTACTGGATGTTGCTGGTCTGCGAGAGGCTTCCGGTCGATAGCAGGGCGGATGAGTTTTTGAGCATCGATACGTCCAGCGCAATGCTCTGCTTGAATGTGTTTATGCTGTTCAGAAGCTTTGTCGGGTACTGCCTTGCCTCTTCGTTTGATGCATCCGGAATCAGTCCCATTATCGCCTGGTATTTCTCCATGTCCTCGACGTACATCTGCTTTGCCGCCGAAATCAGCCTTGTACCGGTAAGTATTATGGTTTCCGACGACTTTTCGCTGCATGCCTTGGAAGCCTTTTCGCACGCCTTTACGTATGAGTTCAGGAACGAACCCAAAGACGGCCATTCTTCCTTCACCTTCCTGAATTCCGATATCCAGCTTTCGTGTGTGAGTGCTTCGGTCCTGTTTGCAAGCTCGGCGAACGAGTTGGACTTTCCCATGTAGAACTGGGATGTGCTGTCCTGACCGTCCCTTATGTCCTGTGCTGCGTCGGCAACGCTCTTGTCTATGAAATCCTCTGATTCCCGTATCTGGGATGAAATTTCGGACATCAGGAGTGTCAGTTCTTCGGTCTTCGATGCAATCTGCTTCAGTGCTTCTCCAGATTTCTTTGTGGATTCGCTCTGTGCGTGCGACTTGCTTCCTCCCGCAAACATGAATGAATCGCCGAAATCGCTCAGCCTTGAAATCAT
>CACYBG010000145.1 GCA_902772605.1 uncultured Spirochaetaceae bacterium | reverse complement strand
TACATTGAACATCGCTTCAAAGCGGGTCAAAAGCTGACTTAACTTTGCAAGATTATAGGCCGGTCGCAAATCCTGAACGCCGGAATCAAGCTCTACATCAATCAATTCCTTGAACAGCGGAAACTGCAAAATCTGATAGAACAAATCAGCAAACGCATAGTCGGTGTTGTGTTTTAAATCTGCAAGCTCCTTGAATTTCTGAGTTGCGAAAATCAAAAGGCCCTTATGCTTTTCTCTATTTTTTCTGATTTCCTCCCCAAAATATTTTGCACAGTCTTCATAATATGAATAGACATCATCATCTTTTCGATAATCCGGATTCGGTTTTAATACATCTTCAATCAATTTTGGAAATATAAACATGTAAAACCCGATTGCAAGTCGAATTTCTTTTCGGTAAAAAAACAGATCACTTCGCGGACTGAATGTGGGGATTCCATGCCCTTCAAGATACTGGGCAAGACTGCGCGTATTATCGTTTTTTACGGAATAAGAAAGAACCGCAATCTGATTGTAATTTTTGAGAACGCCATTTTCCTTTAGTGCAGTGATAAAATCAAAAACCTCCTTGCACCAAACTTCAACCTTTGCGTTTCCCATTACACGGATTACGCCGGGATAGTTTTCTTCTGCCTCGGTTTTATTTTTTGCGTGAATAATTGTTTTGCCGTAGCGGAAATTTTCTCCGTTCTCCCCTTCCCAATCGCCTGTACCGCCATCCTTATCCACCGCAAGCCACGGAGATTTCATATACCTGTTGTAAAAACTGATTATATCTTTATGAGAACGAAAGTTTTTGTTCAGCTCGATTTTCTTGCACTCACCTTTTGCAAAGTTCTCTTGAAAGCGCAAAATATTTTCGACTGTTGCGCCTCGAAATCTGTACAGAGCCTGGTCGTCATCTCCAACAACACAGATTTTGTTTTTTGGAGAAGCAAGTTTTAAAAGAATCTGCTCCTGAATGCGATTCGTGTCCTGATATTCATCAATCATCAGATACTGGATTTTTTCCCGCAAATCGTTCAGCACATAATCATCTTTTAAAAGCTCCCACATCATCGTCTGAATCAGTGAAAAATCAAGAGCATTGTTTTCCGCAAGCAGCGCACGGTATTCTTTTGTAATAGCGGCAAGAACAGGAAGAGATGCACAACCAGTACAAGATGAAAGTTTTTCTAAATCAAGATTTTCTTCGCTTGGACGGCTGACCAATGCAGATATATCTTTTGCAAAGCTCCAACCAAAATGGCCGTTAACCAAAACACTAAGATTTTCTATTTTGTTAAAGCGTTCCGTATTCTGAAAAATCAGATACTGTTTTTCAAAATCATCGAGCACACGGTAATTTCTGGCAAGCGTTGTGTGAGCACGATAATCTTCAAGAATATCCAAGAAAATGGAGTGCAGCGTTCCGATGTACATGTCGGAAATATCGATTGTCAATTCAAGCTTATGTGCAAGCGTTGAAATTCTGCTTACAAGTTCTTTAGCAGCCTTTTCTGTAAAAGTTGCAACCATTATGCTTGAAGACGGAACATTCAAATCTGCGACAAGATGAATCACGCGGTCAACAAGTGTTTTTGTCTTGCCTGCCCCTGGACCTGCAATTACAAGCAAGGGCTTTTCTGTAGTGAGGATAACGGACTGTTGTTCCGGCGTGGAAGCGGAAAATTCTAAATGCTGCATAAAATTCCAAGAAAAGTTCTGTAAAATAGTATTTTATAGTCAAATAATCTACCAAATAAACCTTACTAAGAATATCGGTTTATGCATCAATCTTTTTAATTTAAAAAAGTTAATATCTCATATAGCTTTTCTCCCCGCTTTCGTGATGTTCATTGAAATTATAAGGAAGCAAAAGTATAATCTGTCTGCCGAAGGATATACGTCAATCTTTACGACACAGAAAAAGGACAAGGTTTTGTTGTTGCGGAACTGATTAAAAAGCAGGGCGTTCCCTCAGCTCCCTTTGGTCGCAGAGGTCGGCGCTTCCAGGCTCCACTACGTTCGGTGCTATCGCACGCGCTTCGCGCCCTTCCAGTGCCTAACGCGGTTATCGATTTACATATGCGGTGAAATAATCTGGCAGCAAAGCGGCAGCGATACATTTGTTTTACCAGGCGATTTTCCGACTGAAAATTTTTATATAAAAGACAATATGATTTTCGTCCAATCATGGGATGAAAAAAAACTTTGCATATCATATAATGGAGAAATTACATAATGTGGTTTCTAAGCCGACGGACAGTCAAATTGCCTGCGGTTTAAACATTAGGTTAACAGGTCCATTGGACTTCAAAAAAATCTGAATGACAGGAGAAATAATCATGAAAAAAATTGGACTCGTAGGCGGAACCGGACCGGAATCAACTCTGATGTATTACAAGGAACTGAACAGC
>CACYBG010000144.1 GCA_902772605.1 uncultured Spirochaetaceae bacterium | reverse complement strand
GTATTACCTACCTTCAAATAAATAGTGTTAAAACTATACAAAATTACTTCCATCGTGTCAATTCAATTGAAGAAAATTCACGCAAACAAAGGCCTTAATCAGCGGTTCCAGGCAATTCCTCATAATTGACAAGCTCAAAACCCGATATTTACCCTTATAATAAAAAAAATTATTGCGAAATTGCAAATATTAAGGTTAAAATTAACAATCCGCTTTAAGATTATTAAGTGTTTCCATTAAAATATCCTCGATAAAAGCCGAAAGAATAAGAGAGAACCCAAACAAGGATTTTTAGATGTTCCCTAAACAACAGGGGAACAGGAGCTGCACAATGAAAAAAATAATAGTGGCGTCAACGAACCAGATGGTCATTGACACGGCAATAAAAGCCAACTCTCTTTTTCCGACGTTCTTCAACTCAATCACAATGGGTGATACCGATGCAGTAGTTTCATACATCAACTATGAAATGCCGGAAATCAAGATTCTGGACTATTCTTCACCGGAATTGGACTGTGCAAAGATAATAGAAACTATCCATGCGGACTCCTGGCTCCATTACGGCGGAATAATTGCAGTCTGCGCAAGCCGTGAAGAAGTAAAAAAGCATGAAATGGTCAAGGACAACAACATAATCGCAGTCCTTACCGTGTCAGATTTCGAGCACCACTTTGGAAGGCTCCTCAAAATACTCTATCAGAACCAGCGTTTCCTTTTCACGCGCGGAATGCAGGATATAATCGGAGGTCAGGAAGAAGGCCGATTCGTATGCAACAACGACCCGATGGACATCCGCTTCTACACGAACTTCCTTGTGAACTACCTTTACAACACCAACCGCATTTCACTGGAAGACAGGGACGGTCTGCAGATGACGCTGATGGAACTTCTGACGAATGCAGTTGAGCATGGAAACCTTGACATCAGCTACGAGGAAAAAACCCAGTGGCTCATGAACGGAGGAGACATAATCGAACTGCTCAAGAAAAAAGCAGAGGACCCGAAATACAAGGACAGGAAAATCCGCATATCGTACGCAATACACAAGACCGCCTCTGCATTCAGGATTGAGGATGACGGCGACGGATTCGACTGGAAGGCAATGCTTGAAAAAAAATCAAAGGAAGCCGAAACCCATGGACGCGGAATTTCACTCAGCCGCCAATACGTAAAGAAACTTGCATACAACGAAAAGGGAAATCAGGTCACATTCTCAATTGCAAACAGGGTCAACAACACAAACTCCATACCTGGAATCATGAATACTTTCGACGTAATCAGCTACAGGGAAAAGCAGGTTGTATGCCGTCAGGATGAAATGTCAAACAACCTTTTCTTCATCGTTTCCGGCCAGTTCGGAGTTTTCGTCAACAAGAAATTCAACAGCACGCTCACCCCGAACGACATGTTCATCGGTGAAATGGCATTCCTTTTGAACGACAGACGAACGGCAACGGTCGTAGCCCTTGGAAACGACTGCAAGCTTATAAAGATTCCAAAGACGGCCTTCCTTTCATTGATAAGGAAAAATCCCCACTACGGAATCTTTTTGAGCAAGATGCTCGCACAAAGGCTTGAAACCCAGGCCCAGTTCACGTATGCAATCCAGCAGAAACTTTCAGATCTTCAGGGTAACGGAGAAAACGAATCTCTCTAATATTAGGGAACCGCTTATTAATACACGAAACATTAATCAGCGGTTCCAAGCAATTTCTCGTATTTTTTTATACTGTAAGGAATTACTGCGAAATTGCGGATATTATACTACCGACTGTATTTTTTAAGGTGGAAAAAACATGTCACTAAACTGCAACGAACTCAATCTGATTCTGGAAGAACTGGATCTTGAGGGCGCATTCATACAGGAAATCGTACAGCCGGGCTACGACCTGATTTCATTCAGGACCATAAAGAACGGAATACTTTCAAACATCGTAGTCTGCACCGGGGCAAGCGTATGCAGAATCAACCGGACGCAATACAAGGCTCCCAAAAACGACAAGCCTCTCCGCTTCCATGAGTTTCTGCGCTCGAACGTTCAGGGCATGAGAATCAATTCGTGCAGGCAGATCGGTTTGGACAGAATCATAAAGATGGACGTGTCCACCTGGCAGAAAAAATATTTCATCTATATTCGACTGTGGTCGGGGGC
>CACYBG010000143.1 GCA_902772605.1 uncultured Spirochaetaceae bacterium | reverse complement strand
TTTCAGAATCCTTTTCAGAATCATCACCCGACGCTTCAGGCGATGAACCCTCGCATATCCTGAAAAGCGATACCGTATGCTTCTGGGACGTGTAAAGTTCTCCTGCAATGAAACAGTTGTCCACCACCGGTACAAGCTCAACGTCGTCTGCATTGCGTTTTTTTCCGCTTACGTAGTCCGCCTGATTTATGAACTCATATTTCCTGAGCGTATAAGGTTTTTCGGAAAGGTTGATTATGCCGCAGAAGTCCCCGCTTTTTGAAAAGACCTTGTAAACGTTCCCCGTCAGGTTCAGGACTCCGAATTCCTCGTCTCCAAGTGCAGAGTACAGTTCCTTGACGTGCTCCGTAAAATCTGCATCGTCGGGCGAAAAATCGCACGGATCGTCTGAATGCATTATCTGACTTGCAAACATCCTGTTGACCATTGCAACAAGTTCCTTTTCACCGTCGTCAAGCTTCATGTTTGCATAGCGAAGGAAGATTACGTCCGGGTCGTTTATGTACACCGACTGATTCCAAAATGAGTGTCCCAAGGTGCTCTGAAGGTTCGGATATGCCCCGGTCCTTGCCGTATAGTTGATTTTCCTGAAGAAATTCAGGTCCCAGCACTCCTTCGTATCTGGTCCTATCCTTGAAAGCGGAAGGGTCATGAAGGAACTTTCGAAAGGAAGTCCGCATCCCAGGTAAGCGACACTTTCACCTGAAGGAGTCGATTTTCTTTCGGTCAGTTTCTTTACGGCCCTGTCATACCAGACGTAGGCGGCTCCACCGTTTTGATGGCGCCCCTTTATCATGCCGGCAAAAAGGAAGTCCAGCTTTATGTAGCGGAATCCCCAGACCTCAACGACCTTTTTCATAAGTCCGTCCAGATATTCAAGAACGTCGTCGCGGCTCAGATCCAGACAGAAATACGAATGGGGATAGCTCGGCTGCATTTTACCGAATCCAGCGCCCCAAAGCGGATTCATGCCTGCACACACGGGTTTTCCCCTGGAGTTTTTCAAAATCCACTCCGGATGTTCGCGGGCAGTCCTAGACCTCATGTCGATTATGAACGGCGCAATCCACAGTCCGGGTATGTATCCCGCGTTTGAAATTGCAGATGCAAGGTCGGTCATTCCGGCAGGGAACCTTTTTTCATTCGCCTCCCATTCGCCGAGTGCAATCTCCCATCCGTCGTCAACCTGAAAGACAACGGGAAGACCTTTTTCCCTGTACATCGCATTGATGATGTTACCGTTTTTACCGAGGGAATCCAGATCGTCCCTTATGAGCTTCTGATTTATGTCCGCATAATGATTGTACCAGGACTCCCATCCTGCACATTCGATTCTGCCGTTACGTCCTCCAAGGAATTCCAATTCCCCGAAATTCCTTCCCTTCCTGAATATGAAGTTCATTCCGTCCTTGAGCGCAAAAAAACTCTTGGCGGAAAAAACGACCAGCCTCCCCATCAGCTCCATGTTTTCCCATCTTTTCCCGTCCGAATAGATGCCGACCGTTACGGTGCGCGTTTTCCTGTCGACGTAAAACTGAACGGGAGGAAGGACTTTTCCGTCATCGCCTCCGAATGCACCCGTCGAAGCCAGCACCAGATACGTATTTTCCCACCTCAGGTAAATAAGGAACTGTCCCTTGAGGATTGATTTTGACCTTGGATTCTTTCCGTCGATTCTTGAAGGCCATGTTCCCGGAAACTCTATGTAATTCTTCCACTGTGGAACGACCGGAACGTATTTTCCAAGGCTCTTTCCCGGCTCAAGTTCACCGCCGAAACCCCAGGACTGCCATCCGCCGCCGTAAAAATAGAAATCGCTGTCCCTGTACCTTTCATAGTGACCGGAACTTACGGCACAGTTTTTCAGGAGGGTGTCCACATTGAACTGAGCTATTACCTTGTTTTCCGCATCGGGAGAAGAAAGCCCGTCATTCCGTACGGATCCGACATAGCGGCAGGTACATTCTATGAAAGTCCCGCAGCCATCCAAGCGATCGGAAAAGGTCTTGATGCTTACTTCCGAATCATTGAACCTCATTTTCGCGCCCCCTGTAAATATTGGCCGATATATTGATAGTATTACTATCACCTAGATATTATCATTATCACCTACTCTCTAAATCCTGTCAACAGAATTCTTTCCCGAATTTGAATTTTTTTTCATGCCGGTTCGTTCCTTTTGTTCCTCAATCGATTTTCACTTGCCTTCCACATCCATGATTGACAGCCTTTCCCAAGACCAATAAACTTGTCTCCATGTTTCCACCGTTTCCAGAAGAAGAGGCGCTTGAATGCTGCGCCAAAATGATAGATGAAATAAAAGAAGGCCGACTGTCCATCGAACATGAAGGTCAGGTCAGCCTTGAAAGACAGAATCCGGCAGTAATGCTCGGCTCTCTCGTATGCACCGATGAAAACGGAAAAAGGCTTACTGTCAGGGCGGTTTCGGGAAACAGCAGGTTCCTTAAGCCGACGGAGGATTGCGACGGAATTCTCTACGCACCTTCAATAGTAAATTCCCGCATGATACAGGAAGCCCTTTCTGCAAACGACGGAAAGATTCACGAACTTACGGACAGAATCGGTACACTTGAAGTTCGGAACCAAGGGGACGAAAACCGGGAAATCAGAAATGAAATCAAGGCCCTTGTAAAAATGCGGACGGAACTCACGACTCAATCCCTGGTCAGATTCCACGCACTGTATTCATTCAGCTGCCTTACCGGAAAAAAACTTTCGCTCAGGGAAATCTGCGACAG
>CACYBG010000142.1 GCA_902772605.1 uncultured Spirochaetaceae bacterium | reverse complement strand
GTTTGCGTGAATTTTCTTCAATTGAATTGACACGATGGAAGTAATTTTGTATAGTTTTAACACTATTTATTTGAAGGTAGGTAATACAAATGAGAACATGTGACCTTTGCGGAAAAAGCCCAATGCATGGAAATAAAGTAAGTAAGACATATCATCACACACGCCGCACATGGTATCCAAACCTGTTGAAGATTAAGACGGAAATCGGTGGAACAACAATGACACTCCGCATCTGCACACAGTGTCTTCGCAGCGGATTCATTACAAAGAAGGTAAAGACCGTTCCTGCAAACGCCGGTGCAAAGAAAGAGAACTAAGCTTGTTAATGAGTGGCAGTCTGTCTTTTGATGGATTGCCTTAGGTTCTTTTAAAATCTGTCGGATATTTTCCATTGACTTGTGCTTCCGTCTATGTCAAGCTGATTTTATGACGGTAGCAGTGCAAAAGGGGAATTCTGGAATTTGACGCTTTCTGCTGATGATTCCTGAACGGCCCCTTTTTCTTTTTTCCGTTGGTTATGATGAAAAGTCGTGGCGGTTTCGACTCTGCATGATAGAATCGTCCGGCTTAAAAAATGTTCATCCGGCAATCATTCGCCTTCCGACCGTGTTTTCTTGATTTTTTCAAGCCTTTCCTTCATCACCGACCAGGTTCCCATTACTCCGCATCCTTCGAGTATTCCCGTTATATAGGGCTTGAACAGAATCAGGTAGGGCAGTGCACATACGATTCCGCAGACGATTATGCAGATTACGTAGGATTTTGATGCCTTATCCGCAGTCAATCCCTCCTGGACCAGCCTTTTTTTTGCCGCTGAAATCCATATCGAAAAAAGCACCGTAACTGAAATCCACATGGCGGTGCCTGCAATGCATATGATAAGGTTAAGCGTGTACGGGTTCATCTTCATCTCCTTCCGTTTAGAATCCATTTCTTGAGCGTTTTTTTTGCCGATTCGAAAGCCAACGGGCATTTTTCAACGTCCTCTTCGGTTTCGATTTTTACGGCTTCCAATCCTGCGACTTCACTTTCCTGCGTGCGGATTTCGAATTTTTCAGGAAGTTCGGCCGTAAAGAACAGGTCGCATGTCTTGTAGGTGAAATTTCCGAATTCGTAGGTGTTGGGATATGAGCACAGGTATTTCAGGTTTACAGGCTCGACCCCGAGTTCTTCGATGCATTCCCTGACTGCAGCTTTCTCTGCACTTTCGTCCGCATCGGTAAATCCTCCGGGTAATGCCAGATATCCCTTGCGCGGGTTCTTGGCCCTTTTTTCAAGCAGTACGCGCCCTGAACCGTCCGTAATTATCAGTCCGACCGCCGACGCTATGTTGTTGTAAAGTTCCATCGAGCAGTCCGGGCACTTCCATTTTCGACCTCCACCGACAGTTTCAATCTTCCTGGAACCGCACAGTGGACAGAAATTAAAGGCATTCATTTCCATGCCTGGATTCTATCACATAGCGGCTCCTTGTGGAATTACAGGACGGGATGAATTTTATGCGATGTTCAAACAAAGTTCATGCGGATGGTTTCATAATTGTTGCGTTTCTGCTATTATGGCGATAGGTTGGAACTGAATCGATTCCGTTTCCCGGTCTGATGACTGACTCTGGTTGAAAATCCCGGGGCCGGGTGCGGAGGTTCACGTTGCGTTTTTCGGGAGACTTTCCAAAGCAAAAACGGGAGGGGTGAATGCAGACGGAAACTTTTGAAACGAACAGGACGGAGACTGATCCTCAGATTTTGATTGACAGGTTCTTCGATACTTTCTTCGGGTATTTCGATTCCGATGAGGAGGCTAAGATCCGAGAGGCATGGAAGTGGCTTGTCGAGAAGACCCGCGACATAAAAAGGGGCTGTGGAAGTCCGTATTACCTGCATCCGATGAGGGTTGCCTGCGTACTTGCCAAAGGTCGTATGGGCTGGGAATCCGTATGTGCGGCGTTTTTTCACAACCTGCCGGAAATCGACCCTGAGTGTCTGCCTGAGATAGAAAGGCTTTTCGGTGAAAGCGTTGCAAAAATCTGTTCGGGTACGTCAAAAATTACATCCCTTAGGTTCAAGTCCTCTTCAATGCAGCAGTCGGATGCAATCAGGAAGATGCTTTTTGCAATGGTTGACGACATCCGCGTCATTCTCGTAAAGACTGCCGACCGTTTGGACCGAATGAGGAACCTCAAGTCTGTTGATCCGGACGTTCAGAAGGAAATCGCCACGGAAGTCATGGAAATCTGGGCGCCGCTTGCAGGACGTCTCGGTATGAACGATGCAAAGAACGAAATGGAGGACCTGACCCTCAAGTACCTGCATCCAAAGGCTTTCCAGCAGATAAAGTCCATAGTTTCGCTCAAAAAGGGCGAAAGGGAAGAATACCTCAAGAATGCCGTCAAGAAAATCCAGATGAAGGCTGATAAGATGGGCATATCGGTCGGAATCAGTGCGCGTGCAAAACATTTCTATTCCATATATCAGAAGATGAGGAAAAGGAACAAGGATCCTGGGGAACTTTTCGACCTTCTTGCACTCAGGATAATCTGCACTACGGAAGCCGAATGCTATACTCTGGTCGGAATCGTACATTCTCTCTGGAAACCGATGGAAGGACGTTTCAAGGATTATATCGCCATGCCCAAGGCCAACGGATATCAGTCCCTGCACACGACGGTCATCTGCGACGGAATGCCCCTTGAAATACAGATCCGAACCCAGGACATGCACAACATTGCCGAACATGGAGTTGCATCGCACTGGCTTTACAAGAAGGGAACCAACAAGGACATGGTTCGCACGGAGGATTTGAGCATCATCAATCAGCTGATGGAACTCAGAAAGGCGGACGTAAAGGACGAACAGTTTTTCAAGACCCTCAAGGACGAACTTCTTGGCGATTCAATTTACGTATTCACTCCGCGTGGGGACGTGAAGGAACTTCCGGTCGGTTCAAACGCAATCGATTTTGCATATGCGGTTCATTCGGGTGTCGGTGAAAAGATAGTCGGTGCAAAGGCTGACGGAAAAATCATTCCGCTTACGGCTGAACTCAAGAACACCCAGATTGTGGAAATCCTGACCAATCCTCAGGCTCATCCGACTCAGGCACAGCTTAAGTCCGTCAAAACCGGAAAGGCAAGGCAGAAAATCCATGCGTGGCTTGCAGCGAACGATCCGACTTTCATGGACAGGGATGCGCTTGCAAAAAAAGAGGCGGATTCAATAGCCCATGCAATCAGGTCGAAGGAAATTGCACAGCAGAGGGCGGCGG
>CACYBG010000141.1 GCA_902772605.1 uncultured Spirochaetaceae bacterium | reverse complement strand
GCCAATCATATTCGGAAGGTTGAGGGATTTTCTTTAGAGTATTGACCAAGAGGCGCGGAATCTGTTATTATTTCGTACGCTTTCCGTTCGTATGTTCGGGGCGATGGCTTGTAAGGAACCCGTTACTCCTTATGGCAATGTATTTTTTAACAAATTCAAGAGGTTTAAGATGTACGCAATTGTTGAGTATAAGGGCAATCAGTACAAGGCAGAAAAGGATGCCGTTCTCACAGTGGACAGGATTGATGATGCCAAGGAAGCAAAGCCGGGCGATAAAATCACAATCGACACCGTTCTGCTGGTAAGCGATGGAGACAAGGTTTCTGTCGGTACTCCATACGTTCAGGGTGCAAAGGTTACTGTTGAAGTCGGTGAAACATTCAAGGATTCAAAGGTGCTCGTCCTCAAGTACAAGAGCAAGAAGGACTATCATCGCCTTATCGGTCATCGTGAGCAGTACACGAAGGTTACCGTAAAGGATATCGCATTCTAATTCGATGACTTCGGTTCTTTTGACTTGCGGCGGGAACGGTTGCTTCAAAAGCTGTTCTGCCGACGGTCACGCAGGTTTTGCGAAGAGAGGAAAGGATATCGTCTGTGCCTCCGAGACGCTTCTACTCAGGACGGCGGTCGATGTGCTTGAATCGGTCAGGGGAATCGGGGTTACGGTTGATAAGTCCAGGCGGGGAAGCCTTTCGTTTTCCGTTTCCTATGATTCGGATTCATGCGGGGTGGAAGTCCTGGAACGGCTGAAATGTACGGCGGATTTCATAAGGATGGGGATTCAAAGCCTTTCTGAAGAGTTTCCGGACTGCGTTCAGCTGATTGAAAAGATTGGGTAGCAATCTACTTCATTTTTGTTATAAATTAATAGACTGGATTTTCCAGTGGAGGATTAAAATGGGACGTAGTAAAGGCGGTAGCGGTGCTAAGAACGGACGCGATTCCAACCCAAAAAGCTTGGGCGTAAAAAGATATGGTGGAGAGCTGGTTAAGGCCGGTTCCATCCTTGTTAGACAGCGCGGAACACGTATCCATCCAGGTGACAACGTTAAGAGAGGTGGAGACGACACTTTGTATGCAATTGAAGAAGGAAAGGTTGTTTACGGCGAACGCAAGAACCGTAAGATCGTTTCCATCGAGCCAGTTGCAAAGGAAGCTGCACAGAACTAAGTCGTCGGGTCTTGTGGCCTGATTTGACAGTTTCTATGGAAAGCTTTTTTCCGCTGTTTTGACTATAGGGAGCCTCGGGTTAGTTTTCGGGGTCCCATCTTTAAACCGTCCCTGGCGTAGGCTGGGCGGCGGATACCTCTGGAAGCCTGTGTTTTCGGAGGCAGCCTATAGATGCCCGGCGTGATTCATTTCATGCTGGGTATTTTTTTTATCGGACGAAGGCGGTTCATGCAGGTATTTGAGCCGGTGTCCGAATCAGGAAGACCTTTTCGGGTCAGGGGAAATTATGATTCAGTTTGCAGACGAGGCGACCATAACGGTTGTTTCTGGTAAGGGAGGGAACGGTTGCGTTTCATTCCGTAGAGAAAAATACATTCCGGATGGAGGTCCGAACGGCGGTGACGGTGGACGCGGGGGAGACGTAATTTTCTGCGTCAGGAGGAACCTTCGTACCCTTGCACATTTGCGCTACCATCCGATTTTCAAGGCGAAGAACGGCGGTGACGGACAGGGGTGGAACAGGCACGGAAAGGACGGTGAAGACGTGGTCATTCCGGTTCCGCCTGGAACAACAATCAGGGATGCCGAGACCGGTGAACTGATTCATGATTTTACGACCGAAAGCGAGGATGAACGCATCACGTTCCTTGAAGGCGGTAAGGGCGGATGGGGTAACATCCATTTCAAGTCCAGTACGAACCAGGCTCCGCGCTATGCACATCCGGGTAAGCCGGGACAGGAAAGGGTTCTCAGGGTGGAAATCTCTATAATGGCAGACGTGGGACTCGTCGGGTTTCCGAACGCAGGAAAATCGAGCCTTCTGGACCTTTTCACCAATGCGCGTCCGAAAATCGCTCCGTATCCTTTTACCACCAAGATACCGAACCTTGGAGTCCTGAACGTGGACAAGGACACCGACATAATCATTGCCGACATTCCGGGCATAATCGAGGGAGCTTCCGACGGTGCGGGACTTGGAATCAGATTCCTGAAGCACATTTCAAGGACTTCATGCCTTGTTTTCATGATAGACTGTTCCGACGACAATTATCTGGACGCATACGGAATGCTGTTGAAGGAACTCGGTCAGTTCGGAGGGAACCTTCTTGAAAAGCCGAGGATAGTGCTCTGCAACAAGATGGACGTTGACGGTGCGCTTGAAAGGGCTCATGAGCTGATTGCAAAAATTCGGGCGCAAGATCCGACCGTTACGGCCATTCCGGTTTCGATGATGGCAAGGACGAACATCAAGAGCGTAAAGGATGCAATCGTTTCGCTTGTCAGAAGCATGGATGAGGCAAGGTTTTCAGGTGCCGAGAAGCCCGTGAAGAAGACCAGTACGTTCATGTCCCAGCGTTCAGTGGACGATTCCATGGAGGAACAGTATCCGGGCATGGAAAATCAGGAGGGCTGATGAGGATTGCCGTTTTTGGTGGAAGCTTCAATCCCATCCACATGGGACACCTGGCTTTGGCTGATGAAGTCTGCGTGAGCCTTGGGTACGACCGCGTGATTTTCATACCGACGTACATACCTCCGCACAAGACCTTTTCCGATACGGTATCTGCGGCGGACAGGCTTGAAATGGTAAGGCTTGCATGCGAGGGGGACGGGCGCTTTACGGTCGATTCCTGCGAGATTGACAGGGGAGGGGTTTCGTACACTTTCGACACCGTTTCGTGGCTCGAGGAAAAGTATTCTGGGACACTGGACGGAAAAATCGGGCTTGTGCTGGGAGACGACCTTCTTC